>NZ_JAMYSJ010000009.1:0-255832 GCF_040321855.1 Mesorhizobium sp. M0227
GGGGCGATCATGCCCCCGTGTCGTCAAAAAGCTACCAGCCAAATATCCTGTCAGAACACTGAAGGTGCCTAAGTGAACTGCATTAGCCCAATGGGCGGCGTTTTTCGTTTGTAGCCAATTGATTTCGTTGCATCCGAGCAGAGACTCCAGCCAAAGGATTGACCCTTCGCCATGGTTGCGGCACCCTTGGCCGTGGGTTGGGTGTCACGAACAAGGCGCCTATGGATGTCGAAGAAGTTGAAAGCTGCAATCATTGCAGCCCTTGTCGCTCTGGCTGCTGGTTTCGCCGTCAGCAACGGGCTGATAAGCCAGCAGACGGCCGATGAGATCAAGGCCAGGACTGACCAGGTTCTGACCGAGGAAGAGGCCGCACAGCCTGCGCCTCAGCCTGACAGCCCCGCCCCGCCTTCCACGGAACCCGCACCGCAGGCTCCGGCCCCTCCCGCCGCGGCACCCCCGCAAGGATCACAACCGGGTCAATGAAGAAGCCCCGCCAGAATGGGCTCCTCTCGTGCGATCGTGCCATCACCATACCTGCTGAGTGTATCGTTTTAATACAATCGCCGATTGGTAGACTTGCGCCACGGATAGGCAGTTAGTTTCAGCGTCAGGCAAAAAGGGGGGAAATGCCTCGCACTGGGAGAAAACGATGTCCGTACAAAAAGGCGACTTTCGAACCAACAGAGCCGACTACGTGATTGCCGCGATGCATGGCGGAGTGACCGCCGAAGACAGCGTTCGAGACGAGAACCTGGCAAGGAGAAAGAAGTCCCTGTGGCTGAAGGAGCGGCGATCGGCCAAGTCGGCTGAGAACCCGTTGGACAGCTCGCCGCTGTCTAAAAGAAGCCCTCGCGGTTAGCGATTTACAATCACCCTTCCGCGATCACACCATATCCGCACACAACCCACTCACCCATATTGCAGGTGCCGCCGTCGGTGTTGACTAGCTCCGACGGCGGCCTAGTTCGTGGCGAAATAACCTCCGTTTTTTGAGAAGACGGCGGGACTAAGGTCTTGTGCCCTACACGCAAAGGTCCGAGTGGTCCTGTTAGGTTCCGGAAATGTCTCTTGGACGTTCCGCTATTTTATCCAATTGAAATTTAGCGTTACCGTGTATTCTCGCCCGATAGCGGCGCCTGATCCGGCTGCCCGCATCCGCCCTGGCTGAGTCCCCTCAGCCGATGCGCTCACCGCTCTTCGGATCGAATAGATGCAGCTGGTGTGGTTCGGCCGCCAACCGTACCTCGTCGCCGGGCTTCACGCCGGCACGGCCCATGGCAAAGACGCAAAGCTGCTGGCTGGCCAGCTTGACGTAGAACTGCGTCGAAAGCCCGAGCGGCTCGACCACCCTCACCTCGCCCTTCAACGCGCCGTCATCCGCCAATTTTATATGCTCGGGCCGCAAACCGACGGTGATTGCGTCACCATCCTTGAGCGGCAGGCCTTCCGGCAGCCTCAGCGCCTGGCCATCGGTCAGCACGGCCTCCGGGGTAGCGCCCTCCCGAACCGTCGCCGGCAGGAAATTCATGCCGGGTGAGCCGATGAAACCGGCGACGAACATGTTGGCCGGCCGATCATAGAGATCAAGCGGCGCGCCGACCTGCTGGATCAGCCCGTCATGCATGACGACGATCCGGTCGGCCATGGTCATCGCCTCGATCTGGTCGTGCGTGACATAAACCGATGTCGTCTTCAGCTGCTGGTGCAGCGCCTTGATCTCGGCGCGCATATGGACGCGCAGCTTGGCGTCGAGGTTCGACAGCGGCTCGTCGAACAGGAAGACCTTGGGGTCGCGCACGATGGCACGGCCCATGGCGACGCGCTGGCGCTGGCCGCCGGACAATTGCCGCGGCAGGCGCTGCAGGAACGTGTCGAGCCCGAGCCGCTTGGCGGCGCCGTCCACCCTGGCGTCGATCGTCGTCTTCTGCGCCTTCTTCAGGAGCAGGCTGAAGCCCATGTTCTTCGACACGTCCATATGCGGATAGAGCGCGTAGGACTGGAACACCATGGCGATGTCGCGGTCCTTGGGTGCCACGTCATTGACCAGCCGCTCGCCGATGCGGATCTCGCCGCCGGAAGCCTCCTCCAGCCCGGCGATCATGCGCAAGAGCGTGGACTTGCCGCAGCCTGACGGGCCGACCAGGACGACGAACTCGCCATCGGCGATTTCAAGGTCGACCGCCTGCAGGACGCGGACGGCGCCATAGTCCTTGCGGACCTTTTCGAGCGTAACAGAGGCCATCGATCTATCCTTTGACGGCGCCGGCGGTCAGGCCGGTGACGAGATAGCGTTGCAGGAAGGCGAAGAAGATACAGACCGGGATCAGCGCCAGGATGGACGCCGCCATCATCTGTCCCCAGTCGACGGCGAACTTGCCGATGAAGGTGAGCAAGCCGACGGCAAAGGTCTTTTGGTCGTCGCTGGAAATCAGCATCAGCGCGAACAGAAGCTCGCTCCAGGCGGCGGTGAAGACGAAGCCGAGCGTTGCGCCCATGCCCGGTAGCGTCAACGGCACGATCACCTTGCGCATCGCCTGCGCTCGGGTGCAGCCGTCGATCATCGCGGCCTCCTCCAAATCCTTTGGAATGCCGTCGAAGAAGGACTGCATCAGGAAGGTGGCAAAGGCCGTGTTGAAGGCGGTGTAGATGATGATCAGCCCGGTCAGGCTGTTGATCAGGCCGATCTGACCCATCACGCGGTAGATCGGCGGAATGACCATCACCAGCGGAAAGGTCTGGGTCAAAAGCAACATCAGCGCAAGTGCTGCCTTGCCGCGAAAGGTGAAGCGCGACATGGCATAACCGGCGAGCGTGGCGATGATTGTCACCAATGCCGCCGTCGATACCGAGACGATGACGCTGTTGAGGAAATAGCGCGGGAAATCGGTGGCCTCGAGCACGGTGACGAAATTCTTCAACGTCATCTGCGACGGCCAGAACGTGATGCCTTCGGAATAGAGCAGCCGCTCCGGCGTGACCGAGATCTTCAGCGTCCAGTAGATCGGGAACAGGGCAAAGAGCACGTAGGCCGCGATTGCCGCGTAGAGGCCGATGCCGCCGAAGAAGCGCTGCGAGGTTGAGCGTCCTGCGATCATCAGACGTGCCTCACCAGGGTGCGGCGGATACCGATCAGCGCAATCGCATAAGCAATGAGCAGGACGAGCAGCAGCACCGCCACCGCCGAGGCATAGCCCTTGTCCAGCGATTTGAAGGCGCTGACATAGATGTAGACCGGCACCGTGTTGGTCGAGCCGGCTGGCCCGCCCTCCGTCATGACGAAGATCAGGTCGGCGAAGGTGGCGATCCAGATGGTGCGCAACATCACGGTGATGGCGATGGTCGGCGCCAGAAACGGCAGCGTCACCTTGGTGAAGCGCTGCCAAGGCGAAGCGCCGTCGATGGCCGCTGCCTCATGCAGTTCCGACGGAATGGATTTCAGCGCCGCCAAGAGCGTGATGGCGAAGAACGGAATGCCGAACCAGATGTTGGCGACGATCGGCCCCCACATGGCGGTTGAGGGATCGGAAAGCACATTGGTCGGCTGGGCTTTCAGCCCCAACGCAAACAACCAGTGCGGCAATGGGCCGATGATGGGATTGAACAGCCAGGCCCAGGTCAGGCCCGACAAGAAGGACGGCACCGCCCAGGGCAGGAACACCAGGGCTTGCACGGCCTTGCGGCCGCGAAATGGCTTGTCGAGCAGCAGCGCCAGGCCGAGGCCAAGGAAGAACTGGAAAAACAGACTGGCGACGGTCCACCACAACGTGTTGACCAGCGCCTGCCCCAGCACCTGATCCGACAGCATCGCCTGATACTGCCCAAGCCCGACATATTCGGACTTGAACGCCGAGAATTTGCGGAAGGAGTAGCTGATGCCGATGACCAGCGGCACCAGAAGCACCACGACCAGCAGGATGATCGCCGGGCTGAGATAGAGCCATGGCTCGATTGCGGCGTGGGATAACCGCTTGCGGCGCGGCTGGCCGGCGGATCGTATTTCGGACACGGCATAGGTCATTGGTTTAGGGGTCACTCCTGGAACGTCGGCTGGCGGAGAGCGTCCTTCTCCCCGTGAAACTGGGAGAAGATGCCGTAGACAGATGAGGGGCAGCGCTAACCTGGCAGAAGCTAGTGCTGCCCTCATCCGTCATTTCGTGACACCTGCTCCCCGTGAACGGGGAGAAGGGAAGAAAAGCTACTTCTTGTTCTTCGCCAGCCAATCCTGCTGTTCCTTGGTCAGGAAGGCAGCCCACTGGTCGGCGACGTCCTTGGCCGTCTTCTGGCCAAGCAGCACTTCCTGAAAATTCTTGATCGCCACCTGGTCGACGAAGTTGCCGAGGTTCTCCAGATGCGTTGGCGGGGTCACCATTTCATATTTGGAGCTGTCGCTCAGCTCCGTGAACCAGCCCTTGAACTGCTCGGTCTTGAAATGGGGATCCTGGTCGGCGCCGTTGTGGATCGGGACGACGCCGACTTCCTTGGCCCATTCCAGATTGTCCTTCGGCGAGAGCAGCGTCGCCATCAGCTTCCACGCGTCGTCCTTGTGCTGCGAGTTGGCGAACATCGCCCAGCCGGCATAGCCCAGTGTCGGATAGGATTTGCCGCTCGGCCCGACCGGCAATGGCGCTACCGCGAAATCGTCGGCGCTCATCTTCTCGGCAATGCCGAGCAGCGCGTCCGGATCCTGGTTGAGCATGGCGCAGGTGCCGGAATAGAAGCCGGTGACCGTTTCGTTGAAACCCCAACTCACCGCATCCTTAGGCGCCAGTCCGTCCTTGTACATGTCGGCCAGCATCTGCAGGCCCTTGACCGAGCCTTCTTCGTTGATCGTCGAAGTGCCATCCTCGTTGAAGTAGCCACCCTTGCCGGCGGCGATGTTCATGAACATGTGCATGCCGTTGAAAGCGCCCGGCCCGCCGCGCAGGCAGTAGCCATATTTGCCCGGCAACGCAGAGATTTTCTTGGCGTCGGCGATGAAATCATCGAGCGTCGCCGGCGGGCCATCGAGGCCGGCTTCCTTGAACAGTTTCTTGTTCCAGAACAGCGCGTTCACATAGTAGCCGTAAGGGATCATGAACTGGGTGTTGTTGACGGTCGAGCCGAACTGCTTGGCGCGGTCGCCCAGCGTCTTGGCATCATCCCATTTGGCCATATAGGGGCCGAGATCCTCGAGCTGGGCATTGTTGGCGTAGAGGCCCATCCAGCGTTCCGGCATTTCGACGATGTCAGGCGTATCGCCGGCCTGCACCATGGTCAGGAATTTCTCGAACGCCTGGCCCCAGGGCAGCGAGATAAGCTCGACCTTGATGCCCGGATTGGCGGTTTCGAATTCGGCGATCTGCTTCTTCAGGAATTCGGTGCGCGGCGGGCTGGTGATGACTTCGACCATTTTCAGGGTCGAGTCGGCCACAGCACTTCCGGCGGAAATCGCCAGTCCCGCAACGGTGGCAAGCATGACGGTCAGTTTTTTCATGTTCAAGACTCCCATTTTGAACCCGCTTGTTATTTTCTGGCTTTTTCGAAGGCTTGGGCGACATCCGCCCACAGGTCTTCGACACTCTCCAATCCGATATTGAAGCGGATGGTTCGGGGGCTGACGCCGAAGCGCGCCATCGAATTCAGGCCAGGCGTCTGCTCCAGCGACGCCTTGGCCGGCACGACCAGGCTTTCATGCCCGCCCCAACTGACGCCGATGCGGAAATATTTCATCGCATCGACGAAGACGGGGATGTCGATCTCGTCCGTCACCTCGAAGGAGAACAGACCGGCATAGCCGGCCAGTGTCGCCTTGCCCGGATGGTTCGAATAGACAGGATGGTTGACGCGCTCGACATTGGCATGCGCCTTCAGCCGTTCGGCGATGGTCAGGCCGCTCTTCATGTGGTGCGGCAGGCGCAGCGGCAGCGTGCGCAAGCCGCGCAGCAACAGCCAGGCTTCGAATGGCGACAGCTTGCCGCCGAGATAGGAATAGGTCTGCTCGTTGATGTGCTTGATATGAGCGGCCGAACCCGCGACGACGCCAGCGACGGTGTCGCTGTGGCCGCCAAGGTATTTCGAGGCCGAATGCAGCACCAGGTCGACGCCATGCGCGATCGGCTTCTGGAACACCGGCGTCGCCCAGGAATTGTCGATGGTGGTGACGATGCCCTGTTCCTTGGCCAGCCGTGTCAGATGCGCGATGTCCTGCAGCTCGAACATCATCGAGGTCGGGCTTTCCAGGTAGAGCAGCTTGGCGCCGGGAAGTGCCGCCGCGACCGCATCCGGGTCGGAGCCGTCGACATAGTCGACCTTGATGTTGAGCCGAGGCAACAGCCGCTCGAACAGCCGGTAGGCATCGCCATAGCAATTGCGCACCGCCACGATGCGCTCGCCTGCCCCAACGAACGCAAGCACCGTGGCACTGATCGCCGCCATGCCGCTGGAAAAGCCGCGCGCGGCTTCTGCGCCCTCAAGCGCTGCCACGCGCGCCTCGAACTCCATCACCGTCGGATTGTCGCCGCGCGAATAGATCGGCTGCTTTCGTTTGCCAGCAAAGGTATCGGCCATCTCGGCATAGCTGGCGAAGGTGAACAGCGAGGTCTGGTAGATCGGCGGCACCACCGCACCGCCAGGGAACGGTTCGTCATGCGCCAAGAGTGTCGCCGCCTCGGCGAGATAGTCGTGATCGAAACCGGATGGATGCTCGTTCATGTCTGGCTCGAAAGTTTGAGTTTGGCGGCACCGCGCTTGAGATCGTCCTCGACGGTAGCGATCAGCTTGAGGGCTTCGGCGCGGGCGCCCTGCGGGTCACGGGCTGCGATGCATTCGTAGATGGTGCGGTGATAGGGAAAGCTGGCATGGCCGAAATCGCGAACGCCGAGCGGATGCTCCCAGAAGCGGTGGAACAACTCGTACATGGCGGCGATGATCTGCTCGAACAGCGGATTACCCGAGGCCCGGTAGATCGCCTGGTGGAACTCCCAATCCTCTTCCGCCGACATGCCGTCGCGCGTGCGGAACGCCTGCTCCATGATGTCGAGCTTGCGTGCGATTTCGGCGATATCTGCCTGGCTGGCGCGTTCGGCGCAAAGAGCTGCGGCCTCCGCCTCCAGCGCGCGGCGGATCTCCATCGTCTGCATCAGGCTGGTGAAATCATTGCCGCCCGCCAGCGTCAGCGGCATGTGCAGCATATCGTGTGAAACAGCCGCCTTGAGATAGGTGCCGCTGCCCTGCCGCCTCTCGACGAGGCCGAGCCCTTCCCAGCGTGTCAGCGCCTCGCGCACGGTGTTGCGGCTGACCTTCAGCCGCTCGGCCAGAATGCGTTCGGTTGGAAGCCGCTCGCCCGGCTGCAGGGCTTCGGCGCGAACAAATCCCACCAACGCCTTCAACACCGCGTCGTCGCGCGCCGTGGTCTGAATGGGTGGCAGGCTGTTCTGGTCCACATTTCCTCCAAGTGGTCCAATGGTCCAACCAATTTCTGCACAGAAGGAAGCTCCTGTCAACCAACTGTCAGGAGCACTGTCGGAGGGAGCGACGCAATACTTTCAAGGCGGTCGCGCGATCGCGCTTCGATCGTATCTGCTAATCTGAGGCAGCAGGCGACCCGAACCAGGTGGTCAGCGCGTCCACCAGCCCCTGTTGGGTTCCCGCCCCGGCCCAAGCCACATAACCATCGGGCCGGATCAAGACGGCGCCGGGCGCGGCGACCCTCCCGAGCACCGGGAGGTCCCAGATACCGGCGTAACCGGCGTCGATCTGCCGGACCCGATCAGCCCAGGGCGCGAGGTCCAGCCTGCCGGGCTCACCGAAGTTGAGCAGCACGGGCCGCGCGTCGTGCAGCAAGGTGAAGACCCGCAACGGTCCGTCAGCGGTGGCCAGATCGAGATCGGGCATTCGCCGCCCAAGCAGCGGATGCCCCTCGCCGAAGTCGTAATGGACGCCCAGGCCGGACATCTCGGCGGCGATCCGTTTGCGGGGCTCATCCATGCCGAGCAACTCGGCAAAGATGTCGTTCAATGCCTTGCTGCGGTCATCCGTACGACGAAGAGCGACCTGTGCCATCGTGTTGCGCAACACGCGGGCAGCGACCGGATGGCGTTCGGTGTGATAGCTGTCGAGCAGGCTTTCCGGTGATATCAGCTTGACCACTTGGGCGAGCTTCCATCCCAGGTTAACCGCGTCCTGCACGCCGATGTTGAGGCCCTGTCCGCCCATCGGCGGGTGGACGTGCGCTGCGTCACCGGCCAGCAGGACGCGTCTGTCGCGGTATTTCACGGCTTGTCGCGTCATGTCGGTGAACCGCGAGAGCCAGGTCGGATTGTGGACCCCGTAATCGGTGCCGTAGATGGCGATCAGCGCCTCGCTGAGCTCGCGCAGGGACGGTTCGCCGCGGGCCTCCAGGTTCGGTTCCGTCAGCACGACGCCAACTTTTTTGCCGTCCTCGATCTTACCCAGGGCATGAATTCCGAAGGCGTTGCTGCGGAAGCCCCATTCCGGCTCTTCCGATATCTCGACCTCGGCAATCATCCAGCTCATCGTCGGATCCCATCCGGCGAACTCAATACCGGCTGATTTGCGAACGGTGCTGCGGCCTCCGTCGCAACCAACCAGATATGTCGTCTCAGCCGGTGGCCGTTGGACAGTTTGACATCGACGCCGCTGGCGTCCTGAGCAAACCCCGCAACCTCGTGTCCGCGATAGATCGGCACCTTGAACTCGCCGACCCAGTCGGCCAGGATGCGCTCGATGTGGTTTTGCCGCAGCGCCAGCAGATAATTGTGGCGCGTGGGAAAATCGCTGATGTCTAACCGGATCATGTGGAAGCCCACGGACGGCGATATCTGTCCCTGTGAAAGAAACCGATCCGCAATTCCGCGCTGGTCGAGCACCTCAAGAGTGCGCGCATGCAGGCCGCCAGCGCGCAATCCTGCCAGTTTCTGATCCGGTCGCCTTTCGACAATGGCAACGTCCACGCCTGCCAGCGCCAGTTCGCCTGCCAGCATCAATCCCGTCGGACCACCCCCGGCGATCACAACCGCATGATCTGAAATCATTATCATAACTCCCGTTTTCCGCACCCTGGCTTGGGTCGCGGTTTTACGGGAGGAGCCGGGTCTTGCCGCAAGCCTCTTGTGCGCCATATGTATGAAATGGAAGGGGTATTCTTCCCCTCATCGTTGGCTGCCCTCACAGCGAAACTGTGTAGGAACGGCTAGAACGGGTGTTCCGATTTCACATGCAGAAACGCAGATTCCTCCGTGCTTTGGCACGGAGTTCTGATGTTCTTTTGGAGAGAAGGGGGCCGGTCGGCGTTTGGCAGCGGTACGAGGAGGCCACTATGTGCCAGCGCCGGCCGGCCGACCCCACGGACCCAGGAGATGCGGCGGACCTGAGCATCATGGGGTATTCCCAGGATCGGAGCCGGCTTTCTATCCTCGTGCCGGCTTCGTCTTGGCCTGCACAGTTGCGCAAGAGCTTATGAAAATCAACAGTTTCTTAACCAAGGCTCGCGAATCGCTTGGATTAAGGTAAACGGGTAACCCTGTCGGGTTGACTGGATATTCGGAGCCTTGGCCGGTTATGCGGCTTTGGCAACAACCCGGTTGCGGCCGCCGCTCTTGGCTTCGTAGAGCGCGAGATCGGCACGCTTCATCAGCGCCGCCACCGTGTCCACGCCTTTCAGCACCGACGACACGCCGACGCTGACCGTGACTTCGATCGCCTTGCCGTCCTGCCCGATGGCGAAAGCCGCCTGGGCGATTTCGGCGCGAATGCGCTCGGCTACCTTCTCGGCCACCGCGCCCTCGGTGTCCGGCATCACCACGACGAACTCCTCCCCGCCAAAACGGCAGGCAAGGTCGATACCCCTGACATTCTTGCGCAGCCGTCGTGCGAATTCCCGCAGAACCTCGTCGCCGCCGTCATGACCGTGCGCGTCGTTGATCGCCTTGAAGCGGTCGAGGTCGGTCATCATCACCGACAGCGGCCGGCGCCGCGCCACCGCGCGATCGAACAGCGTCTGCAGATGGCTGTCTAGATAGCGGCGGTTGTGCAGCCCCGTCAGGCCGTCGGTCACCGCCATTTCGATGGTCTGGGTGACGCTGGCGCGCAGCTGGTCGTTGTAGCGCTTGCGGCGCACCTGGGTGCGCAGCCGCGCCGTCAACTCCTGCTGGTCGATCGGCCGCATCAGATAATCATTGATGCCGAGTTCGAGGCCGCGGATGATGCGTTCCTCCTCGCCCTCCTCCGCCAGCAGGATGATCGGCACGAAACGGGTGCGATCGAGCGAGCGCAACTGCGAACAGAGCCTCAGCGGATCGAAATCGGCGAACGCGGTCGAGATCATCACGCATTCATAGGACGTCTCGGCGGCCTGGAAGAAACCGGCATGCGGATCGCTGGAGATATCGAGATCGGCGCGGTCGCGCAGCATCTTCTGAATGCGCTCGACGGATGATTTGCGTTCGTCGATCAAAAGCACTTTGGGCGTCGTGTCCTCGGATGCGAAATTGCGGCTGAGCAACTCCTCGATGCCGATGTTGCGCGTCGTCGAGGCGCGCAGCCGCAACTCGTCGGTCAGCGACTTCAGGCGAACCAGGCTCTTGACGCGCGTCATAAGCTGCAGGTCGTTGACCGGCTTGGTCAGGAAGTCGTCGGCGCCGGCCTCGAGCCCGCGGACGCGGTCGGAAACCTGGTCGAGCGCGGTGATCATCACCACCGGAATGTGCGATGTCGCCGGATCGCTCTTCAGCCGCCGACAGACCTCGAAGCCGTCCATGTCCGGCATCATCACGTCGAGCAGCACGACATCGACCTTGCCGTTCTCGCAGGTCTCGATCGCATCCGGCCCGTTGGTGGCGGTCAGCACTTCGAAATATTCGGCCAGCAGCCGGACTTCCAGCAGCCGCACATTGGCAGGGATGTCGTCGACGACGAGGATCCGCGCAGTCATTTCACAAGGCTCCGGCTCGGCTGAAAGGGCACATCACGCATCGCCCAGATAGGATTTGATGGTTTCGATGAAACGCGGCACCGAGATCGGCTTCGAAATATAAGCCTCGCAGCCGCCCTGGCGGATACGTTCCTCGTCACCCTTCATGGCGAAGGCGGTCACCGCAATGACCGGGATGACGTGCAGCTCGTCGTCTTCCTTCAGCCATTTGGTCACTTCAAGCCCCGACACTTCAGGCAATTGGATATCCATCAGGATCAGATCCGGCCGGTGCTGGCGCGCCAGATCGAGCGCTTCCAGACCGTTGCGGGTGCGCACGGTCTCGTAACCGCTTGCCTCGATGAGGTCCCGAAAGAGCTTCATATTGAGCTCATTGTCCTCGACGATCATAACCTTCTTCGGCATCGATTTCCCGTCCCGGCTGCTCTTCCGCTTCGAAGGCGACCGTCATGCGCCCATGTCTGAACGCACCAAACCCTGCTTCACTTTACGGCAATATGATTGACGAAATGGAAATCCGCGGCTGGAAAACAGCGCGAATTCCACCTCGTCCCTGCGCGTCCAAAGGGCGCGCCACGCTCTAATGGCTTGCCGCAAGCAACTCTTGCCATTACTGCGGGAGAGACTCATTCCACACACCGAAGGTAGTGATGGCAAACGCAGCGTCAATGCGCGAAGAAGCGGAATCGATTGCCGTGAAGGCCCTGGGCTTCGTCGCCTCCGATCCGGAGCTGCTGCCGCGCTTTCTGGCGATCACCGGCATAGAGGTCCATTCGATCCGCAAAGCCGCCAGCGAGCCGGGTTTTCTGGCCGGTGTCCTGCAATTCATCCTCGCCCACGAGCCGACTCTGATGCGCTTTGCCGAGGAAACCGGCACCCCGCCGGCGGCTGTCGGCAAGGCCTTGCGGTCGCTGCCGCTGGGCGACGACAACCACGAGCATTCCATATGAGCGATGATCCGGAAACCGCGCGCCAGATTGAAGAACTGGCAGCCGACGACCGACCGCTGCTGGTGCTCGACGTCGATGACGTCGTGCTCGAATTCATCCGACCGTTTCCGAATTTCCTCAAGGCGCGCGGCTATGGCTTGACGCTGGCCTCGTTTCGGCTGACCGGCAACATCGCAGAGACCGCCAGCGGCCGCCTGATCGAACAGCCCGAAGTCACGGCACTGCTGGCCGATTTCTTTGACGCGCAAGCCGATTGGCAAAACATTACGGACGGCGCGGCAGAAGCCCTGGCAGGGTTTGGCGACCGCGCGGAAATCGTTTTGCTGACGGCCATGCCGCACAAGCACCGTGCCGTGCGTCGCGTCCATCTCGACGCGCTTGGACTGAGCTATCCGCTTCTGACCACTGAAATGGCCAAAGGACCGGCGGTGGCCAAGCTTCGCGGCAGGGCCGGCCGACCGGTGGTTTTCGTCGACGATCAGCCGCACAATCTGGCGTCGGTACGGGAATCGGTCGCCGACGCCGAACTGTTCCACCTGATGGCCGACAATTCGCTGCGCGCATTCCTGCCGCCGGTGACGGACGATGTGGTCGTCGTCCAGGACTGGCACGAGGCAGCGCCCAAGATTCAAAGCGCGCTGGGGCTCTGAACTCCAGCTTCAGGGGTTCAGTTCGCACCTGCGCCGCCGCTGTCGTCTCCGCTGTCATCGGCGCCGTCACCATCATCCACGCTGTCGTCCACGGCCGGATCGGCGGGCTTCAGCATGACGCCATTGACGGTGACCGAGCCATCGGCCTTGGCATTGACGATCCATTCCAGCCGGCCATCGGGCAGCGTCTTGCCAAAGCCCTTCGCCATGAGAGCGACTGGCACGTATTGGCCAACCTCCGGTTCCGACTTTGCCGCTTGCTGCAGGCCTTCGACAAGCTTGTCGAAGCCGGCGACATTGACGGTCACGCTACCTTCGGGCTTTTCGCCTGGGAATGTCATCTCGCCTTCCAGCGCGATCTCCGTGTCCTTGTTCTTCACGGTGCTGTGGCCAAGCACGACCTTCGGCATCCTGGCCATGAAGTCGACTTTAAGTTGCTCGCCGAATTCGGCCGACAGCGGCGGATTCTTATTGAGATCAAAGGCTTCGATCGCCTTCTTCGCCATGCTGTCGAGATCGATATTGGCGCCGCCAAAGTTCAAATCGACATCGGTGGGCAACAACCCCACGCTCCAGCTCGGCAGAAGCTGGGTCGGCACGGTCAGCCCCGATGCCTTGATGCCGTACGTGATCGTGCCGTTCTGGGCCACGCCATCGGTGCCGAACACGGTGCTGAGCTGGGTGGCGCCGAAATTGCCGACCGGGCTTTCCACCGCGAAATCCTTGAAACCGTAGGTCCCGTCGATACGCTGCCAAAGCGGCAAGGCGGCGAGCAGAAGCGATTTGAGCTGCGCCTGGTTGTCCTTCAGCGTCGCCTCGTCCTCGTTGGCCACCGCAAATGCCAGGAGATCGAGCAATGGCTTGGTCCGCACGCCCTTGCCGCTGGCTTCGACCGACAATTCCGGCGACCTGACGGTGACCGGGAATTTCAGCCCGCTCTCGGGGTCATCGAAATTGATCGCTTCGACAAAACTCGACACCTTCTGCGAGGTTGTGAAATCGACGCCCCCGGTCGCCGACTTGGTCGCGGCAACGGTCGCGATGCCGGCGCCCGTGCTGGCTTCCATGTGCTGCTTGGCATCCTTCGATGCCATCGTCATGCCGGCCATCGAGCTGGTGCCGCTGGTAAAGGCCGCCAGATTTGGATCGTAGACGCCCGAACCCTTGCCGTCCTTGATCGAAAACTGAGTGCTTTGCAGCCCCTCGGGTCCGTTGAACTCGAAGGAGGCGGTTTGGGAGAAATCCATGGAGACATCCCAGGACCCGTCGCTGCGCGGCTTGACCATCAAGGCATAGGGCGCGAAGTCGAACTTCAGCAGTTTCTGGTCCGGAAATGATGCGGCAAGTGCCTTGAAATCGAACACGATCTTGTAGGCGCCACCTTCGAGCGAAACCTTCAAAATGCCTTTGTCGATGGCCTGCTTGCCGACATAGCGGGACAAGTCGTCGGACAATTGCTTCGCACCCTGACTGTCGGCGGTCTGGCTGAAAGCAGGGGCACTCAACGCAAGAAGGAACACGAATGGCAGGGCACGGTTCACGCGAATTCTCCGTTTGACCTAGAAGAAAGACTTTGTCCGTCTGGTATGAAATTACCGCTGCAACCGCAAGGTGAGATCGACAACGGCACCCGGGCAGACCATCTCGATCAAAGCACCAGCCGCATCAGCGGGCGACCGGCCTTGCGTTCCACCAGCCGCTCGAAACCCGCCTTCTCGAAGACCCGTGACGAACCGACGAACAGGCCGATCGAGCGCGAATCGCGAGACAGGTCCATCGGGCACGCCTCGAGCAGCCGGGCCCCATTCTGGCGGGCGAAACCTATGCCGCCTTCGACGAGGCGATGCGTGATGCCCCTGCCGCGCGCCTTGGCGCGGATGAAGAAGCAGGAGATCGCCCAAACGGCCGCATTCCCCGCGTCGGCAGGATCGACCGGTGCCGACCCCCTGCCCTGATTGTTCCATTCGGGCACGTCGGCGCGCGGTCCGATCTGCATCCAGCCAACCGCCTGGCCATCCTCGAATGCCAGCAGTCCGGGCGGCGGGCCGGCTTCGATACGCGCCTTGATGTGGTCCTTGTTGCGTTCCCGGCTGCTCTCGCGGCGCATCGCCGGCGCCAGCCGGAAATGCGTGCACCAGCAGCCGTAGCAGGCGCCTTGCTTGCCGAAGAGGTCCTCGAATTCAGCCCAAAGCTCGGGCGCAAGCGGCGCTATGGTCGTGCTCATGCGTTCTCCCCAGGTCAGCCTTGTCGCTGGCCTTGCACTGTCGTACCATTGCTTCTGTTCTCTTTATGTTCGCAGCGATGGCGGCCCCTGTCAACAATCCCGATCACGGTTTTTGCCGCGACTGCCTGATGTTTCAGCGCAGCCCGACGCGCCGCTGCGAGCGCTGCGGCAGCCCCCGGCTCGTGCGTCATCCCGAGCTTTACCGGCTGCATCTGGCCCATATCGATTGCGACGCCTTCTATGCGGCGATCGAAAAGCGCGACAATCCGGCGCTCAAGGACAAGCCGCTGATCATCGGCGGCGGCAAGCGCGGCGTCGTCTCCACCGCCTGTTACATCGCCCGCATCCAGGGCGTCCGCTCGGCCATGCCGATGTTCAAGGCGCTCGAAGCCTGCCCGGAGGCGGTCGTCATCAGCCCCAACATGGAAAAATACGTGCGCGTCGGCCGCGAAGTGCGCGCCATGATGCAAGCGCTGACACCGCTGGTCGAGCCGCTGTCGATCGACGAGGCGTTTCTCGACCTCGCCGGCACCGAACGACTGCACGGCCTGCCGCCTGCTGTGGTGCTGGCGCGCTTCGCGCAGGCCGTCGAGAAGGAGATCGGCATCACCGTTTCGGCCGGCCTGTCCTATTGCAAGTTCCTTGCCAAGATTGCGTCTGATTTTCGCAAGCCGCGCGGTTTCTCGGTCATCGGCGAGGCCGAGGCAGTCGGCTTCCTGGCGGCGCAGCCGGTGACCATGATCTGGGGTGTCGGAAAGGCATTCAACGCCACCCTGGAGCGTGACGGCATCCGCACTATCGGCCAGTTGCAGCAGATGGATCGCGGCGACCTGATGCGCCGCTACGGCACGATGGGCGACCGGCTCTACCACCTTTCGCGCGGCGAGGACGTCCGCCGCGTCGATCCCGACCAGGATGCCAAGAGCGTATCGGCCGAAACCACCTTCGACACCGACATCGCGTCGCTGGAGGAACTGGTCGCGGTTCTCAGGGGTCTTTCGGAAAAGGTTTCGGCACGGCTGAAAAAGTCAGGCATTGCCGGGCGCACTGTGGTGCTGAAACTGAAGAGCCAGGATTTCAAGCTGCGCACGCGCAATCGCCAGCTCGGCGATCCGACCCGGCTCGCCGACCGCATCTTTCAGACCGGGGTGGAGCTTCTGCGCAAGGAAACCGACGGCACGAAATATCGGCTGCTCGGCATCGGCGTCAGCGACCTTTCGGACGACGACAAGGCCGACCCGCCCGATCTGGTCGACATCCAATCGCGCAAGCGCGCCATGGCCGAAGGCGCCATCGATGCCCTGCGCGACAAGTTCGGCCGCAAGGCGGTGGAAACCGGCTACACATTCGGCAAGGGCCGCGACGCCCATCCGCCGGAGCCGCTTGAGGATTAGGTGCGCTGCAGATCAATCCTGCTCGTCACCACGCTCTTGCCGGTTTTCGGGTCGGTGTCGATGACGGTCAGCCGCATGCCGTTCTCGCCGCGTTTCTCGACCTTCATCTGCGCCCTTCGGTCGCCATTGACCTCCTTGGCCCAGCGAATGCCCAGGTTGATCGCGTTGCCCGAACGGCTGCCGTTGAGCTGTGCCGGTCCCGTGCGAGAGCCGACATAGGTGCCGCTGTATTTGGCGCCGCTGGCCTTCAGATCCGCGCTGATGGCACGCGTGACCACGACAAGCCCCCGGCAATTGCCGTCGAGCGACAGGGAGGTCGATGTCGCGTTCGAGCTGAACGTGCAGGACACGTTCACGGTCGGCGCATCGGTGGTGACCTTGACGATACCCTTGCCGGCGAAATTGCCCTTGAACGACTGGAGAAATTGCGTCTCGTCGGCATGTGCCGCGCCTGCCGCAACCAGTAAACCGCCGGCAAGCGCGAATTGCGCGAAGAATCTCATCGAAGCTCTCCCTGTCGATCTTCAAAAAGGCGGGATGGTCCGCCAGCACGGCTGACCATCGGGACTCAACGCCACTTGCCGTTTCAGGTTCCGCCCGCCACATGACTGTTTCACAACATCCAGCCAGTCGCGACTGGCCCAGAAGAATGCCTTGCGTAGCGATTGCGGCAGAAGTCCTGGCCTGCGACATAGCGCGAATGGCACCCACACCCTCGATCCCCAAGGCCGCGTTCTGGATGGCGCTGTCGATCGCTTCCTTCCTTGGGATGACGGTCGCCGGCCGAGCCACGACAGCGGAGCTCAACGTCTTCCAGGTGCTGGAGTTGCGCTCTGTGATCGGCTTCTTCATCCTTCTGCCGCTGGTGATGACGAGTGGCGGCTTTCAAGCCATGCGCACGCGGCGCCCCATTGCCCATATCGCCCGCAACGTCATCCACTACACGGGCCAGGCGGCCTGGCTCTACGCCCCTCACTTTGATCCCGCTGGCCGTGCTGATCTCGATCGAATTCACCACGCCGATCTGGACAGCTATCCTGGCGGTGATTTTTCTTGGCGAAAGGCTGAACCGAGCCAAGCTGGCAGCGATCGGGCTGGGGCTGATCGGCGTGGTGATCATCGTGCGCCCCGGTGTCGGCTCGGTCGATCCTGGACATCTCGTCGTGCTGGGTGCCGCGGCCTGCTTCGGCATCTCGGTGGTCACGATCAAGTCGCTGACCCGGACGGACAGCGTCGTGCGCATCATCTTCTGGATGCTGGTTATCCAATCGGTGGTCGGTCTCATCCCGGCGCTTTATACGTGGCGCAACCCGCCACTGGAGCTGTGGCCATGGATCATGCTGATCGCCTTCACCGGCATGTCGTCGCATTTCTGCATGGCCCGTGCGCTTGGTCATGCCGACGCGACCATCGTCTCGCCGATGGATTTCCTGCGCGTGCCGCTATCGGCACTGATTGGCTGGCTGCTCTATAGCGAGCAGATCGACGCCTTCACCGCCGGTGGCGCGCTGCTGATCCTGATGGGCAATCTGCTCAATCTTCAGCGCAGGCCAATGAAGCCGGCCGAAGTGGCGGCGTCGTAGTCCCGCCGGCCGTCAGTTCCCTTCGTCGGGTATGTTGAGGAGATGGCCGCAGGCTTTGCAATGCACGGCGTCCGGCTCGTGCCGCCGCAAGCCGCACTGCGGACAGGGAAACAAAACCTTGGCTGGCCGGAAGATCGCCTGAGCCAGTCTGACAAACAGCGATATGCCGATGATCATGGTGACGATTGCCGTCAGCTTGCCGGCCATGCCCGGCAGCACGATGTCGCCGAAACCGGTCGTCGTCACCGTGGCGACGGTGAAATAAAGCGCGTCGATATAGTTCTCCAGGCCGGCGCCAGTGCGGAAGAAGAACGTGTAGACGAAGCCGGTGATGACAAACAGGAAGGTCAAGAGGTTGATGACCGCGTGGCTGGCCTCGCGCCACGGCCGCAGGCCGCGCATCTCCAGATGCCGCCAGAGCGAACCGCTGCGCGACAGCGACCACAGCCGCAGGATGCGCAGGAAGGCGAGATTGGCGAACGCCGTCGGCATCAGCAGCGTCAAAAGGATGAAGACATCGACCCACGACGTCGGCTGCTTCATCAGCCGCAGCATGTTTTTGGAGGCAAGCAGCCGGGCGACCAGGTCCGCGGCGACAAGCGCGGCCGCCGAATAGTCGAGCCAGAGGAATGACGGCTTGTCCTGAAGAACCGGCGTCGCAATGAAGAAAGCGATGATGGCGAGGTCGATGACTACAGCCACCAGTTGGAACCGGAAAGCGGCCGGCGTGCGCCCATGATAGAGCCTGCGCAGCCTGTCACGCAGCCGCGCCAAGGTTGAAACCGTCTGCGACCCGTTCCTCTGTGCCGGCTTCATGCTGACTGCGCTGGCGTTCGCGGCAGCGACCGCCCGGCTGATTGCCGCGCGCGAGAAAGAGCGGGGGTCACACCAACTCCACTTCGACCACGCCCGGCACCGCGCGCATCGCCGAGGCGATCTGCGGTGAAATCCGGTAGCGGTTCGGCAGCTCGATCTCGATTTCCCCTTCGCCTTCCTCCTTGATCAGCACGAAGCTGACCTGGCCTTCGCCCCTGACGGTCAGTTGGCCGGCCAGCGTGTTGATCGGCGAGGCGTTGCGCACGAAAATGCGAAGTGCCTTCTGGATACGGCTTGCCTCGTCCTCCAGCGACTGCACTGAGTTGATGCGCAGATTGACGCCTTCCGGCCTGTCCTCGGCGGCAACGGTGATGACCACGGAGCGGCCGGCCTCGAGCAGATCGCGATATTGCGCCAGTCCTTCGGAAAACAGCACAGCCTCGTACTGGCCCGACGTATCGGAAAAGGCGACGACCCCCATCTTGTTGCCGGTGCGGGTCTTGCGCTCCTGCTTGGACGTCACCGTGCCGGCCAGACGGCCGGCGGCGGCACCGCGTTTGACGGCCGCCGAAAACTCGGCCCACGTCTGAACCCGCATCTTCTGCAGGGCCGCCTTGTACTCGTCGAGCGGGTGCGCCGAGAGATAGAAGCCGACCACCTGGAATTCACGGTGCAGCCGGTCGGCGGCGAGCCACGGCTCTGTCGCCGGCAGATTGAGTGCCTGCGACTGGGCGCCGAGCGAAGCGCCGAAGATGTCGTGCTGGCCGGAAACCGCATTCTGCTGCGCCAGCGACGCCAGTCCCATCATGCGCTCCACGCCCGCCATCATCGACGCGCGGTCGTGGCCGAAGCAATCGAGCGCGCCGGCCATGATCAGGCTTTCGAAGACACGCTTGCCGACGATCTTGGGATCGACCCGCTCGCAGAAATCGGCGAGGTTCTTGAACGGCTTTTCACCACGCTGGGCAACGATGTGCTCGACCGCCGCATCGCCGACGCCCTTGAGCGCCGCCAGCGAATAGTAGATGCGGTTCTCGCCGACTTCGAAGGCGCGAAAGCTCGATATCACCGAGGGTGCCAGAACCTCGATGCCAAGGCGCAGCGCGTCCTGGCGGAAATCGGCCAGCTTGTCTGTGTTGCCCATGTCGAGCGTCATCGACGCTGCCAGGAACTCGACCGGATAATGCGCCTTGAGATAGGCGGTCTGGTATGAAACCACCGCATAGGCGGCGGCATGCGATTTGTTGAAACCATAGTCGGCGAACTTGGCCAGCAGGTCGAAAATGAAATCGGCTTGCGGCTTGCCGACACCACGCTCGACCGCGCCGGAGACGAAGCGCTCGCGCTGCTTGTCCATCTCGGCGCGGATCTTCTTTCCCATGGCGCGGCGCAGCAGATCGGCTTCGCCGAGCGAGTAGCCGGACAGCTCCTGCGCGATCTGCATCACCTGTTCCTGGTAGACGATGACGCCTTGCGTCTCCTTCACCAGATGGTCGATCTTGGGATGGATCGACGCCATCTCCTCCTCGCCATGCTTTCTGGCGTTGTAGGTCGGAATGTTCTCCATCGGACCGGGGCGGTAGAGCGCGACCAGCGCGATGATGTCCTCGATGCAGTCGGGCCGCATGCCGATCAACGCCTTGCGCATGCCGGCGCTTTCCACCTGGAACACGCCGACCACTTCACCGCGCGACAGCATGGCGTAGGTGTCGGGATCGTCGAGCGGGATCGTCGCCAGGTCGATCTCGATGCCGCGCCGGCGGATCAGCTTCACCGCCGTCTCCAGCACGGTCAGCGTCTTCAGGCCGAGGAAGTCGAACTTCACCAGTCCGGCCTGCTCGACATATTTCATGTTGAACTGGGTGACGGGCATGTCCGAGCGCGGATCGCGGTACATCGGCACCAGTTCCGACAGCGGCCGGTCGCCGATGACGATGCCGGCGGCGTGCGTCGAGGCATGGCGGTAAAGGCCTTCCAGCTTCTGCGCCATATCGAGCAGCGTCTGGACGATCGGCTCCCTCTCGGCCTCTTCGGCAAAGCGCGGCTCGTTGGCGATGGCGTCAGCGAGCTTGACCGGATTGGCCGGGTTCTGCGGCACCATCTTGGAGAGCTTGTCGACCTGGCCATAGGGCATCTGCAGCACACGGCCGACGTCGCGCAGCACGGCGCGAGCCTGCAGCGTACCGAAGGTGATGATTTGGCCGACCTGGTCGCGGCCGTATTTCTTCTGGACGTAGCGGATGACCTCCTCGCGGCGATCCTGGCAGAAGTCGATGTCGAAGTCGGGCATCGACACGCGGTCGGGATTGAGGAAGCGCTCGAACAGCAGCGAGAAGCGCAGCGGATCGATGTCGGTGATGGTCGTCGAATAGGCGACCAGCGAGCCTGCGCCCGAACCGCGGCCCGGCCCGACCGGAATGCCTTGCGCCTTGGCCCATTTGATGAAGTCGGCAACGATCAGGAAGTAGCCGGGAAACTTCATCTTGGTGATAATGCCAAGCTCGAAGTTCAACCGCTCGCGGTATTGCTCGACTGTATAGCCTGATGTTGGGCCATGCATGGCGAGGCGCGCGTCGAGCCCCTCATGCGCCTGGCGGGCCAGTTCGTCGGCTTCCGCCTGCACGGCGGCGTCATTGTCGGCGACATCGCCGCCGGTGAAGCGCGGCAGGATCGGATTACGGTTCTTCGGATAATAGGAGCAGCGCAGCGCGATCTCGACAGTGTTGTCGATCGCCTCCGGCAGATCGGCAAAGAGCCTCGCCATATCCGCCTGGCTGCGCAGGAAATTGTCCGGCGACAGCCGGCGACGATTGTCGGCGGCGACGACCGATCCCTCGGCGATGGCGATCAGCGCGTCATGTGCGTCATAGTCGTCACGAGAGGAAAAGAACGCCTCGTTGGTGGCGACCAGGGCCAGTTCATGGGCATACGCCAGATCGATCGAGGATTTTTCGATCACGCGGTCATAACCGGAAACCCGGTCCAGTTCGACATAGAGGCGATCGCCGAACATTGCCTTGAGGGTCAAAAGCCGTGCCTCGGCCAGATCGCGGCGATCTTCCTTGAGCGCGGTACCGATCGGTCCGCGCGGCCCACCGCTGAGGCAGATCAATCCGTCACAATAGCCGTCCATCATTTCGGTGGTCAGGTGCACGGCTTCGCCCGGCGGTGTTTCGAGGTAGACGCGACTGACCAGCCTGACCAGATTGGAATAGCCGGCCTCGGTCGCGGCGAGCAGGACGACCGGCCGCATATCCGGGCCCTGCCGCCTGCGGTCGCGCTGGCCATCGCTGTTTTCGCCGGAAAAGGCGAGCGCGGTCTGACAGCCGATGATCGGCTGGATGCCGTCCTTCACCGCCTTCTGCGCGAATTCCAGGGCGCCGAACAGATTGTTGGTGTCGGTGACGGCGATGGCCGGGGCTTCGTCCTTGACCGCGTGAGCCACCACCTTGCCGATCTGCAAGGCGCCTTCCAGCAGGGAATAGGCCGAATGCACGCGCAGATGGACGAAGGGCCGCGCCGGGGCCTCCGGCCGCGCCGCAGCAATCGCTGCTTCGCGCTTCAGGGGATCGCGGGGAAGTTTTTCGTCGGCCATGGCGCTGCGTGAAGGTCCTTGAGTCGATGGAGATGTATTGTCCGGGACCGCGCGATGCCAGTCCAGCACAAACCGCTGCTGATCACAGGCTGCCTGCCCGGCTAGCCCTAAGCAAACTCCATGATCACCGCATCCACGGCCAAGCTGTCGCCTGGCTTGGCGTTGAGTTTGGAGACGACAAGGTCGCGTTCAGCACGCAGCACGTTTTCCATCTTCATCGCTTCGACCACCGCCAAGGTCTCGCCGGCCTTGACCTCCTGGCCTTCGGCAACGGCAATCGACACGACAAGGCCAGGCATCGGGCAAAGCAGCAGGTTCGACGTGTCCGGCGCCACCTTTTCGGGCATAAGCCTTTCCAGCTCGGCGGTGCGCGGCAGCATGGCGCGCGCGGTCACCGACATGCCTTTCCAGGCTATGCGAAAGCCGTTGGCAACCGGCCTGACCTGGGACGTAACCTTGCGCTTGCCGACCGTCCCGCGCCAGACCAGGTCGCCCGGCCGCCAGTCTGATGCAACGGTCAACGCCCTGCCGCCCTCGATCGACAGATCGATTTCCATCGGAATGGAAATCATGCCCTCGATGATCGACGCCGACAGATAGTCATCGCCGATCTTTACCACCCAGTCGCGCTTCAGAGCTCCCGAATGCGGCGCCAACCGCCCGTCCAGCCGGTCGAGCCGGTCACGGCGCAGCAGTTCCACCGCGGTCGCGATCGACGCCAGCACGGCCTTCTCATCGTCGTTCGGTACGACCGGCGCGAAGCCGTCGGGATATTCCTCCGGTATGAAAGCGGTCGATATCCGCCCTTCCCGCCAACGCGGATGCTGCATCAAGGCGGCCAGGAACGGAATGTTGTGCTCGATACCGTCGACGACGAAGCTGTCGAGCGCTTCCGACATGGCATCGATGGCCTCCAGACGCGTCGGCGCCCAGGTGCACAGCTTGGCGAGCATCGGATCGTAGAACATCGAGATTTCGGCGCCTTCGGTGACGCCGGTGTCATTGCGGATGACGACATCGCCGAATTGTCCTTCCTCAGGCGGCCGGTAGCGCGTCAGTCGGCCGATCGAAGGCAGGAAGTTGCGGTAAGGGTCTTCGGCATAGAGCCGGCTTTCCACCGCCCAGCCGTTCAGCTTGATGTCGCTTTGCTTCAGGCCAAGCTTTTCGCCGGCGGCGACGCGGATCATCTGCTCGACCAGATCGATGCCGGTGACGAGCTCCGTCACCGGATGCTCGACCTGCAATCGTGTATTCATTTCAAGGAAATAGAAGTTCTTGTCCTTGTCGACGATGAATTCGACCGTGCCGGCGCTCTGGTAGTCGACAGCCCTGGCCAGCGCCACCGACTGCTCGCCCATGGCCTTGCGTGTCGCGGCGTCCAGGAAGGGCGACGGCGCCTCTTCGGCGACCTTCTGGTTGCGTCGCTGGATCGAGCATTCGCGCTCGCCGAGATAGAGCGCGTTGCCATGCGCGTCGGCCAGCACCTGGATTTCGATGTGGCGCGGATCGACGATGAATTTCTCGATGAAGACACGATCGTCTCCGAACGAACTCTTGGCTTCCGAGCGCGCGCGGTCGAAGCCGTCGCGCACTTCGGCCTCGCTCCAGGCGATGCGCATGCCCTTGCCGCCGCCGCCGGCCGAAGCCTTGATCATCACGGGATAGCCGATTTCGCCGGCGATCTTTTCGGCATGGTCGGCATTCTCGATAACGCCGAGCCAGCCGGGCACGGTGGAAACCTTGGCGGCGTTGGCGAACTTCTTCGATTCGATCTTGTCGCCCATCGCCTTGATGGCCTTGGGCTTTGGGCCGATGAAAATGATGCCTTCCGCTTCCAGCGCTTCGCAGAAAGCCGCCCGCTCGGACAGGAATCCGTAGCCGGGATGCACGGCCTGGGCTCCCGTTTCCTTGCAGGCGGCGATGATCTTTTCCGGGACGAGATAGCTCAGCGCGGCTGGCGAAGGCCCGATATGCACCGCCTCGTCGGCCATCTCGACATGCACGGCATCGCGATCGGCATCGGAATAGACGGCAACCGTGGCAATGCCCATCTTGCGCGCCGTCTTGATTACGCGGCAGGCAATTTCGCCGCGATTGGCGATCAGGATCTTGGTGAACATGCGAAATGTCATCCCTCGGGTCGGCCGTTCCTTTTATGGCCTGTGCTTGCAGGGTCAAGCCGACCATGCAATTCACTGCCTTTCAATCGACTTGCGATTCCAATTCATCGCTGTGGCCCAGTCGGGGAGCCAGCTGCCAGTTGATCGTGTCGGCAAAACCTGAAACCTTGGAAAAAAATCCGCATTGGAGGACGCCTGATGAAAACCCGCGCCGCTGTCGCTGTCGCCGCCGGAAAGCCGCTGGAGATCATGGAGGTCGATCTCGACGGCCCACGTGAGGGCGAGGTGCTGGTCGAGATCAAGGCGACCGGCATCTGCCACACCGACGAATTCACGCTGTCGGGCGCCGATCCCGAAGGCCTGTTTCCAGCCATCCTCGGCCATGAGGGCGCCGGCGTCGTCGTCGATATCGGCAAGGGCGTCACCTCGCTCAAGAAGGGCGACCACGTCATCCCGCTCTATACGCCCGAATGTCGCCAGTGCCATTCTTGCCTGTCGCGAAAGACCAATCTGTGCACGGCCATCCGCGCCACCCAGGGCCAGGGGCTGATGCCGGACGGTTCATCGCGCTTCTCGATCGGCAAGGACAAGATCTTTCACTATATGGGCTGCTCGACTTTCTCCAACTTCACCGTGCTGCCCGAGATCGCGCTGGCCAAGGTCAACCCCGACGCGCCCTTCGACAAGATCTGCTACATCGGCTGCGGCGTCACCACCGGCATCGGTGCTGTGATCAACACCGCCAAGGTCGAGATCGGCGCCACCGCGGTCGTCTTCGGTCTCGGCGGCATCGGCCTCAATGTCATCCAGGGCCTGAAACTTGCCGGCGCCGACATGATCATCGGCGTCGATTTGAACAACGACAAGAAGGAGTGGGGCGAGCGGTTCGGCATGACGCATTTCGTCAATCCGAAGGAGATCGACGGCGATGTCGTGCCCCACCTCGTCAACATGACCAAGCGTGGCGCCGACCAGATCGGCGGCGCCGACTACACATTCGACTGCACCGGCAGCACCAAGGTGATGCGCCAGGCGCTGGAAGCCTCGCATCGCGGCTGGGGCAAATCGGTCGTCATCGGTGTGGCCGGTGCCGGCCAGGAGATTTCCACACGGCCGTTCCAGCTGGTCACCGGGCGCACCTGGATGGGCACCGCCTTTGGCGGCGCGCGCGGCCGCACCGATGTGCCCAAGATCGTCGACTGGTACATGGACGGCAAGATCCAGATCGACCCGATGATCACCCACACGCTGAAGCTCGAGGACATCAACAAGGGTTTCGATCTCATGCATGAGGGCAAATCGATAAGAAGCGTCGTGGTTTACTGAGGAAGATCACAGGCCGCCACCTAACCGGCCCGAGACCTCCGTGGTTTACAATGGGGGAGAAAAGAAACATGAGCGAACTCCCCGCCATTCTCGTCGATGCAGACGCCTGCCCGGTCAAGGCCGAGGTCGAAAAAGTGGCCGACCGGCATGGCGTCGTTGTCACCTACGTCTCCAATGGCGGCCTGCGGCCATCGCGCGATCCGATGGTCCGCAATGTCGTGGTCTCCAAGGGCGCTGATGCCGCCGACGACTGGATCGTCGACAATGCGCGCACCAACGACATTGTGATCACCGCGGACATTCCGCTGGCCGCCCGCGCGGTGGCACTCGGCGCCCATGTGCTTGGGCCAACGGGGCGCCCCTTCACTCCGGAAACGATCGGCATGGCGATGGCGATGCGTGACCTGAAGCAGCATCTGCGCGAGACCGGCGAAAGCAAGGGCTACAATGCCAGCTTCGCGCCACAAGACCGGTCGCGGTTTCTGGGCGAACTCGACCGCATCTTGCGGCGGGCGCTCAAATCCGCCACACCAGACTAGAAACCGAGCGCCATCCAAGGTTGGAGCCGACATGGCTGCCGAAACCCCGGTGAAGTCTCCCATTCAGCGCCACATGCTGTTCGCTGTGTCGGCCTGCGTTGGCGTTTTTGCGCTTCTCGTGGCGTTGCTGCTGCACGCCCCGCTTGCCTATTCGATCGGCGCCAACGCGTTCTTTGCCGCCTATGTCATTCTCGTCGTCGCCCAGATGCCGAAGTTCACCGGCAGGTATCTGAGCAGGAATGCGCGTGCCACGGACCAGCCGGTGCTGGTCATCTTCGCTGTGACGCTTGTCGTCGTCGGCGTTGCCGTTATCTCATTGTTCCTGCTGATCAATCAGAAGGACAGAAGCCATCCCGTCGAGCTCATCTTCGCGCTGCTGTCGATCCCGCTCGGCTGGTTCACAATCCATGCCATGGCAGCGCTCCATTATGCCCATGTCTACTGGATGGACGGCGATGCGGTGGATGCCGAGACCAGGAAGAAAATCCCGGTCGGCGGACTGCTGTTTCCGGGCGACAAACGGCCGGAGGGCTGGGATTTCCTGTACTTCTCGACGGTGATCGGCATGACCGCACAGACTGCCGATACCAACATCTCGACAACGCATATGCGTCGTGTCGTGCTTGTCCATTCCATCCTGTCGTTTTTCTTCAACACGGTCATCGTCGCCGCTGCCGTCAATCTCGCCGTCAGCCTGGGCGGTCCGTAATAAATCCGTGATCGGATGAAACATCGGTTTGGATCGCGACGTATCAGGAGGACAATGAACGCGCAGGCCATGCCGCGAGGCCGGGAGACGAAAGACGATGGAATCCGTTGCCAGAAGCCAATCCGCCGCCGATCCAGGCGCTTCTGCGTCGAACGACAAAACGCTGATCTACCGGCAGTCTCGCTGGACGCGGCTGACGCATTGGCTCTGGGCTATCTCTTTGTTCTTCATGCTGCTGTCAGGCCTGCAGATCTTCAATGCCCGTCCGCAGCTCTATATCGGCAAAGAATCGGGCTTTGACTACAACAACACCATCTTCGCCATCGGCGCCGAGAATTCCGATGCGGGTCCGCGCGGCTACACCGAAATCTTCGGGCATCGCTTCGACACCACTGGGGTGCTCGGCTGGTCGGGTCCGGCCGGCCAGGAGACGTCCCGCGCCTTTCCGTCCTGGGCGACCATCCCGTCCTACTATGATCTCGGCACCGCGCGCGTCATCCATTTCTTCTTTGCCTGGATCCTGACCACGACGTTGATCGTCTGGTTTGTCGCCAGCATCGTGAACGGCCATCTGCGGCGTGATCTCGCGCCACGCCTCGACGATTTGAAGCGATTGCCGCAAGACATTGTCGACCACGCCAAGCTCAAATTCCACCACACGCGCGAATACAACACGCTGCAGAAGATGGCCTATGGCGGCGTGCTGTTCGTGCTGTTGCCGCTGATGATCATCACCGGCCTGGCGATGTCGCCGAGCATGAATTCGGTGCTGCCGTTCCTCAACGATCTGCTCGGTGGCCGGCAGACGGCACGCACCATCCATTTCACCGTCATGGTGCTGCTGGTCGCCTTCTTCGTCGTCCATATCCTGATGATCCTGGCCGCCGGCCCGATCAACGAACTGCGCTCGATCATCACCGGTTGGTATCGCACCGATCCTCCCGCACAGGACGACAAACCCGTCGAGAGGAGTGCCTGACATGGCAAAATTCCAGATCAGCCGCCGCAAATTCCTGACCGGTGCCAGCCTTGGCGTCTCCGGCATCATGCTGTCGGGCTGCGACGCCTTCGACAGTCAGCTAGGTGTTGGCAGCGGCCTGCGCAGTTTTCTCGAAAACGCCAATGACCTGACATACCGGGCACAGCGCCTGCTTGCCGGACGTGACGCGCTGGCGCCGGAATTCACCGAGGCCGACATACGCCAGCCGCAGCGGCCGAACGGTGTCACCGCTCCCGATGACGATGTTTACAAAGGCCTGCTCGCCAACAATTTCGCCGACTGGCGTCTGGAAGTGACGGGTCTCGTCGAAAAGCCGCTGTCGCTCAGCCGCGAGCAGCTTCAGAACATGCCGAGCCGCACCCAGATCACCCGCCATGACTGCGTCGAAGGCTGGAGCTGCATAGCCAAATGGACCGGCACCCCGCTGTCGCTGGTGCTGGACCAGGCGGTGGTCAAACCGCAGGCGCGCTACGTCATGTTCCATTGCCTCGACACGATCGACCGCAGCCTGTCGGGCGACATCAAATATTACGGTAGCATCGACCTGATCGATGCCCGTCACCCGCAGACGATTCTCGCCTATGGCCTGAACGGCAAGCCGCTGCCGGTCGAGAACGGCGCTCCGCTGCGGGTTCGCGTCGAGCGTCAACTCGGCTACAAGATGCCGAAATATCTCTACAAGATCGAGCTGGTCGACGGCTTCGCCACTGTCGGCGGCGGTCGCGGCGGCTATTGGGAAGACAATGGTTATGACTGGTACGGCGGAATCTGAGCTGCACACCGCCAATCCGGCTCTGAAGATGCTAGCCTAGCGAGCGGCGAAACAGTTCGCCCTTTTCGGCAATCTGCTCACCAATGCCGCCGAGCCGCAGCATGTGCCAGGCAAGGGCGTGATTGCTCGAGGTTACCGGTTTCCCCAGTTCCTTCTCGACGTCCTCGATGATGCGGGCAACGCGCATGCTCGTGCAGGAAACAAACACCGCCTCACAGTCGCTCGACGCGCCGATCTCCAAAATGGCCTGCTTGACCGATGCCGGCGTGATGCGTGCAACGACATTGTCGTCCGCCTCGTTGAAGGAGCCCATGACCGGAATATCCATCCCCGCGCCATCAGCGATGCCCGCAGGGAATGATTGATTTTCGCCAAATAAGGGGTGAGCAGCGCGATCCGCGAGACATCCAGGGCCTTCAGCGCCGCCCGTGCCGCCGTCACCGGGTTGGTCACTTGCACGCCCGGCAGCACCTCGTGAACGCGTTCGGCGACCTTGTCCTCGCCGATAACCAGCGCTGCCGAGGTGCAGGCAAAACCGATCACATCGAACTTGACGTCCGGCAAAAGCCCGACCGTTCCCGGAATCACGGCCGACATCTTCATCAGGTTTTCCGGGGTGATCTCGACATCGCTGTAGAGCCGCGCCTCGTACAGCGCGATGTCGCGCGCGGGCAGCGCATAGCGGAATTCATCCTCGATGGTCTGGTCGGTCCGAAGGACGAGCAGGCCGAGATTGGCGCGGGTGCCGATGCCGTCGTCGGTCGTGAAGGGAATGTGTTCCTTGTCGAGGACAAGCGTGTCGTCGGCGCGGCTAAGCGGGGCGTCCATGGCGCAGTCCCCTTCCTGATGCCAATCAGAATTGTCGACAATAGAAACGACGACTTTGCCAAACGTGTCAAGAGCTCCGTTCGAATTTTGGGAACCGAGAAATGCAGGAATTTCGCCCTGTCTGAACGATGAATCGATCGTCGACCCACGCGCCGTTGACAATGACCAGCGTCTTCCTATTGAATTGTCGACAATAGAAACGACAACCATTCGGGACAGCGATGCGCGTATTGATCTTGGGCGGCGGCGTTGTCGGGATCACCACGGCCTATCAGTTGCAAAAGGACGGCCACGCGGTCACCGTTCTCGAGCAGGCACCGCAGGTGGCCGAGGGCGCGAGCTGGGCAAATGCCGGCATGATCGCGCCCGGCCATTCCTTCGTCTGGTCATCGCCAGCCGCGCCAAAAATCCTGCTGAAGTCGCTGTTCCTGAAAGACCAGGCGCTTCGCTTCAAACTCTCCGCCGACCCGCATCTCTACAGCTGGTCGCTGCGCTTCCTCAGGGAGTGCACGGCCGCCAAAGCGCGTCGCAACACCCTTCTCAAACATCGGCTTGCGGTCCATTCCCAATCGGTCCTGAAGGCGGTCGTCAGGGAGGAAGCGATCCAGTACGACAGGACCTCGGCCGGCATTCTTTACTTCCACCGCAGCCGTCAGGCGCTCGACAAGGGCGTCGCCAACATGCGTCTGCTGGAAGCCGACGGCCAGGAGATCCGCCTTGTCGACGCGCAGGAAATCGTTGACCGCGAGCCGGCGCTGGCTGCGTCTCGCGGCGGCATCGCCGGCGGCATATTGTGTCCGACCGACGAAACCGGCGACGCCGCGAAATTCACGCGCGCGCTGGCGGCCATCGTCGAGACGAGGGGCGGCAAGATACTGACAGGCACCAGGATCGTCGGGATAGAACGTAGGAATGACGCGATCACCCGGGTCGTCACCGACAAGGGAGAGTTTCTGGCCGACACCTACGTTCTGTGTCTCGGCGCCGAGAGCCCCGTCCTCGCCCGCAAGATCGGCCTTGGCCTACCGATCTACCCGGTCAAGGGATATTCCCTGACCATTCCCATCGTCGATCGGGCGCTGGCTCCAAAACTCCCTGTCATCGATGAGCACAACCTCGTCGCCATCACGCCGATGGGCGATCGCATCCGCGTGACCGCCACCGCGGAATTCGCAGGCTATGATCGCAGCCACAAGCCTTCGGATTTCGCCTTCATGAAGCGCGTCACGCAGGACCTGTTCCCGCGCGGCATCGCCTATGATCGCGCCGAGATGCGGGCCTGCCTGAGGCCCATGACGCCCGACAACCTGCCGATCCTCGGCCTGCGCGACATCCGAAACCTGTGGCTGAACACCGGGCACGGCCATATCGGCTGGACGATGGCGCATGGATCGGCCCGTATCATCGCCGATCTGATCGCCGGCCGGACCGCGCCGGTCGCCCTCGACGGTATCACACAGGCGCGGTTCACCGAACCAAGCGCCGCAAAGGCTTGACGACGCCATGCTCCGACCCGCCAGGCAAAGCAACCGGGACAACAGCGCGGCGTTGGCATCCAAGCCGATCAAGACCGGCCCGCGTGTCTATGAAGAAATCCGTCGCATGGCGATGGACTATCGCTTCAAGCCGAACGAGCGCATCAACGAAGTGGCGCTTGCCGCGAGGCTGAATGTCAGCCGCAGCCCGATCCGGGAGGCCCTCCAGCGGCTGGTCACGGAGGAACTCATCACCTTCCAGACCAATCGCGGTTTCTTTTGCCGCGGCTTCGACGTCGACGAGGTCGTCAACCTTTCCGATGTGCGGGCCGTGCTCGAGGAGCGCTCGGTCAGGCTGGCGATCCAGCGCGCGACCAATGAGGAACTCGCCGCGCTCGTCGACTGGTGGACGCTCACCATGGCGCGCGCCGACTCGTTTTCCAGCGCCGAGCTGACCGCCAGGGATGAGGAATTTCACATCCGCGTCGCCAGGCTGTCGGGCAATCCAGAACTGGCGCGCATGCTCGAAGGCATCAACACGCGCATCCATTTCGTTCGCAAAATCGAAGTGGAGAAGCACCGGCGGCTGTCGACGACCTACACCGAACACAGCGAGATCGCCCGGGCCATGGTAGCTCGCGATGCCGACAGCGCCGCCAGGCTCATGGGTGACCACATCGCCATCAGTGTCGCCGATGCCATGTCGACCGTTCGGGAAGGCCTGGCCCGGATATACATCAACGTCGGCCAGATCTGATCCGGCGACCCTTTACCGTCAGGCGACCTTGTCGAGCAGCGACCTCAGCGCCGGATGGATTTCCGGTGAGGCGTGCTTGATCAGCGTCAGCAGCGCGCGTTCGTTCTCGTAAAGAGGCCTGTCGACGCCGATATGTTCGATCAGCCAGCCGGCTTCGCCGGCATCGATCGTCTCGGCGCGGCGGGCCAGGGCCTCGGCCGCCCTGTTCCTGGCTTCCCACTCGGCCTCGATGTCGCCTGGAGACCGATAGGCTTCCATGATGCCGGCAAGGCCGCCAGAGATCATGCGGCTGAAGAAGCCGCCGATTTCCGGATCGGCATGTTCGAGGAAGGCATCGCGGCGCAGCGCCACATCGCGCGTCGGTGCTTCGTAGCCGGCCGAGCACATGACGAAATTGGCGATCGCCTTGACGAACAGCTCGTTCCAGGACGGATCGTTGTGCCCTTGAGCAGTGCACTCGTTGATCTTGAACAGCACCTCGGCCTCGGCGTGCGTGATGGCGATGTTGCCGTCGCCGCCATGGGCATGGAGGATCCGGCGCAGCAGCTCGACCTCCGCCTGTGCGATGAGGCCGGGAGCCAGCGTGCCGCCGAGCATCAGCGGCCCCTTGCCATCAATGACGGCATGCGCCACCTGCTCCAGCGCATAGACGCAAAGCTGGCTCGGCGACGATCTTGCCTGTTCCAGCACATGCACCAGCAATTCGAGCTCGGTCCGGCTGTCGACCATGCCATCGCGCGAGATCGTGCGGATCAGCCAGTCGGCATTGTCCTGCGAGATATAGCCCGACGGCTTTTCCTGGTGGACGATATAGTCGGTAACCGCCTCCACGAAGAAGGGCGGCCATTCCTCGCATTTGTCCTTCGCCGTTGCATCGAGCGCAAACAGCGCCTCGGCCTCGCCGCGCGTCACGACGCCATCGCCGAACACTTCATGGCGCAACATCGCCACGTCCTCCGCGGCGATGCGGCTTTTCGAGGTCAGCCCGGCCACCGGCGCGCTCATGATCAATTCGCCCATTTGTCGTCCCCGTCCGCCGTCGCCAAGCGCCGGCCCCAAGCGTCATACAAGCCAACATATCAGCAGTGTCTTGAAAAACCGGCAAACGGCGTGGTTAGCGAAGACTTGTCGGCCAACGCATGTCGCCCAAAAACGTGCCGCGGTTTTGAAGAATGGCATGCACGCGCTTTAGATGTCGCTGACAGGTGACAAGCCGTCGCGCGCGAGCTATGGATGGCGCGTCGAGGACTCAGGGTCTGAGTCCTACCTGTTTGCGGGAGAGAACAGCGAGAGCTGTCGCCGAAGGGGAAATCGCCCGAAATCTCTCAGGCAAAAGAACCGTAGACGGGAAAGACACTCTGGAAAGTCGGGGCTTGCCCCCGCGCCGAAGGTGTAAGCGCCGCTGACAGAGCTCCGGCTGCGCGAGTCTCTCAGGCTTCAGACAGAGGGGCACGGACTGGTCGCCATTCGCGGCCGATTGCGTGCGACTCTGGAGACGACATGACGGGCGACGATACAAGACACCTACCCCTCGAAGACATCCATGTGGCCGCCGGTGCGCGTTTTGGCGCTTTTGCCGGCTGGTCGATGCCGCTGACCTATCCGGCGGGCGTCATGAAGGAACATCTTCACACCCGCGAACAGGCTGGCCTGTTCGACATCTCGCATATGAAGCTGTTCGAAGTCAGCGGGCCGGAGGCGGTTGCGCTGCTCAACCGCGCTTGCCCCTTGGATGCAGGCGCACTCCAAATCTCACAGTCCAAACTGTCCTTTTTCCTCAACGAGGCAGGCGGCATTCTGGACGACCTGATCGTCACCAGACTTGGCGATAGCAGGTTCATGGTGGTCGCCAACGCAGGCAACGCCGTCGCCGACGAAAAGCATTTGCGTGCACTTGCCGCGGATTTCGACGCCAGGGTCGAGCCGCTCGACCGCGTCTTCCTGGCCATCCAGGGTCCTGAAGCCTGGGCCGCCCTTTCGCGCGCCGGCATCGAGACCGGCTCGCTGCTGTTCATGCATGGTGTCGAACCGCGCAAGAACTGGTTCATGAGCCGGTCGGGCTATACCGGCGAGGACGGTTTCGAGATCGGCCTGTCGGAAGCCGATGCGCGCGACCTCGTCGCGAAGCTGCTCGGCGATGAACGCGTGCTGTGGATCGGCCTGGCCGCCCGCGACAGTCTGCGGCTGGAGGCCGGGCTCTGCCTGCATGGCCAGGACATCACGCCGGAGACCGACCCGGCCAGCGCTGCCTTGATGTGGGCTATTCCGAAAGACATCCGCGCTTCCGGCACTTTCATCGGCGCCGATGCGCTCCGCGCCGCCGTGGAACGAGGACCCGCGCAAAAGCGCGTCGGGCTGAAGCCGGAAGGCCGCCAGCCGGTGCGCGCCGGCGCCGCGCTCTTTGACGCCGACGGCACGCCCGCCGGCCATGTCACATCAGGCGGCTTTGGCCCGTCAGCCGGCCATCCGGTCGCCATGGGCTATGTCACGGCGCCACTGGCCAAACAGGGAATACGGGTTTTCGCCGATGTTCGCGGCACGAAAATCCCAGTCGATATCAGCTCCCTGCCCTTCACACCGCATCGCTACCGCAAAGGATGATCTCAATGGCAACGACCTATTTCACATCAGATCACGAATGGCTCCGCGTCGAGGGCGGCATCGCCACTGTCGGCATCACCGACTATGCGCAGGAGCAGCTCGGCGACCTCGTCTTCGTCGAACTGCCGGAGACCGGAAAGAAATTGACCAAGGGCGACACCGCCGTCGTGGTCGAATCCGTCAAGGCGGCTTCCGATGTCTACGCGCCGGTCGATGGCGAGATCACCGAAGCCAACAGCACGCTGTCGTCGGACCCGTCACTGGTCAACTCGGCGGCAACCGGCGCCGGCTGGCTGTGGAAGATGAAGCTTGCCGACGAAAGCCAGCTCGCGGGCCTCATGGATGAGGCCGCCTACAAAGCCCATATCGGCTGATATCAGGACGGATTGACATGACCGCAGCACTCACTCCCTTCTCGGCCCGCCACATCGGCCCGAGCGTCAACGATGTCAGAGCCATGCTTGCCGTGATCGGCGTTCCGTCCATCGAGACGCTGATCAGCCAGGCCGTGCCGCAGTCGATCCGCCTCGACTTGCCGCTGACCCTGCCCGCACCGGCCAGCGAAGCGGAAGCGCTGGCCGAATTGTCGGCGACCATGGCCAAGAATACGGTGCTGAAGAGCTTTATCGGTGCCGGCTATCACGGCGTGCATGTGCCGCCGGTCATCCAGCGCAACTTGTTCGAGAACCCGGCCTGGTACACGGCCTACACGCCCTATCAGGCCGAGATCAGCCAGGGCCGGCTGGAGATGCTGTTCAACTTCCAGACGCTGGTCACGGAATTGACCGGTCTGCCGGTGGCGTCGGCCTCGCTGCTGGATGAAGCAACCGCGGTCGCCGAAGCCATAGGCATCGCCTTGCGCCACCACCGCGACAAGCGCACCAAGATCGCACTTGCCGGCACGCCACACCCGCAGACACTGGACGTCGTGCGTACCCGCGCCGAGCCGCTCGGCATCGAGATCGACGGCGAGACGATCGACGACAACACCGCTGCTTTGCTCGTCTCCTGGCCGGATACGTTTGGCGTCTATGGCGACCACAAGGCGGCGATCGACAAGGCGCGTGCGACCGGCGCCATCGTCGTCTTCATTGCCGATCCGCTCGGCCTGGCGCTGACCGATGCGCCGGCCAAGCTTGGCGCCGACATTGCCGTCGGCCCGATGCAGCGTTTTGGCGTGCCGATGGGCTTTGGCGGGCCGCACGCCGCCTATTGCGCCGTCTCCGACAAGTTGACGCGGCTGATGCCTGGCCGCCTGGTCGGCCAATCCACCGATAGCAAAGGCCGGCCCGGCTACCGGCTTGCCTTACAGACACGCGAACAGCATATCCGCCGCGACAAGGCGACCTCCAACATCTGCACCGCACAGGCGCTGCTTGCCAACATGGCGACGGCTTATGCGATCTGGCACGGCCCCGCCGGGCTGCAGGCGATTGCCGGGCGCATCCACACGCTGGCCAATCGTCTGGCAAGCGGCCTCGAAGCGGCAGGCGTGTCGGTGATCGGCGCCAGCCGTTTCGACACGGTGACGGTGGAGACCAAGGGCAAGGCGGCGCAGATCGCCACTGCGGCTGAAAAGACCGGCCGGCTGCTGCGCGTCATCGATGCCGACCATGTCGGCATCAGCTTCGATGAGACCTCGACCGATGCCGATCTCGATGCGATCGCCGCCCTGTTCGGCGCCAAGGCCTCTCCGTCGGCCGACAGCACCGTACCTGGCAAGCCGCGCGGCAAGGAGTTCCTGACCCAGCCTGTGTTCCATGAGAACAAGTCGGAAACCGACATGATGCGCTTGCTGCGCCGGCTGGCCGACAAGGATCTGGCGCTCGACCGCAGCATGATCCCGCTCGGATCCTGCACCATGAAGCTCAACGCGGCGGCGGAAATGATGCCGGTAAGCTGGCCTGAAATCGCTAATTTGCATCCCTTCGCACCGGCCGCACACTCTGCCGGCTATCGCGCCATGATCGGCGAACTGGAAGGATGGCTGTCGGAGATCACGGGCTTCGACGCCGTTAGCCTGCAGCCCAATGCCGGCAGCCAGGGCGAATATGCCGGCCTGCTAGCCATCCGCGCCTATCACCGCTCACGCGGCGAAGGCCATCGCACCGTCTGCCTGATCCCCTCCTCCGCGCATGGCACCAATCCGGCGAGTGCGGCGATGGCCGGCATGAGCGTTGTCGTTGTGCGCTGCCTGGAGGACGGCAATATCGACATGGACGACATGAGAGCCAAGGCCAACGAGCATTCCAAGAATCTCGCGGCACTGATGTTCACCTACCCCTCGACGCATGGCGTCTACGAGGAAGGTGCACGCCACCTCTGCGCCCTTATCCACGAGCATGGCGGCCAGGTCTATTTCGATGGCGCCAATCTCAACGCGCTGGTCGCCTTGGCGCGGCCCGCCGATATCGGCGCCGATGTCTGTCATATGAACCTGCACAAGACCTTCTGCATTCCGCATGGCGGCGGTGGCCCGGGCATCGGCCCGATCGGCGTAAAGGCGCATCTGCAGCCCTATCTGCCGGGACATGTCACCGAAGGTTCGGCGCACGCCGTGTCGGCCGCACCATTCGGCAGTGCCTCGATCCTGCCGATCACCTGGATGTATATCCGCATGATGGGCGCCGCCGGACTGAAGCAGGCGACGGAGACCGCCATCATCTCGGCCAACTACGTGGCGACACGGCTCGCGCCGCATTTCCCGCTTCTCTACAAGGGCAGGCACGATCGCATCGCGCATGAATGCATCCTCGACACCCGCGTGCTCAAGGACAGCGCCGGCATCAGTGTCGACGATGTCGCCAAACGGCTGATCGACTACGGCTTCCACGCGCCGACCATGTCCTTCCCGGTCGCCGGCACGCTGATGGTGGAGCCGACCGAATCCGAGCCCAAGCGGGAACTCGACCGCTTCTGCGAGGCGATGATCGCCATCGCAGGCGAGGCAGCGAAAGTCGCCAGGGGCGAATGGCCTTTGGCCGACAATCCGCTGGTCAACGCGCCGCACACCGCCGCCGAGGTGCTGGCCGGCCAGTGGACGCATCCCTACTCGCGCCTGGAGGCGGCCTATCCCGCCGGCGACGCCGACACGGCAGCCAAATACTGGCCACCGGTGTCACGCATCGACAATGTCGCCGGCGACCGCAACCTGGTCTGCTCCTGCCCGCCACTGTCGGACTATCTGGGTGCGGCGGAATAATTACGCGGAGCGCAAGGCCGGCTTGATAGGTTCGGCCTTGCCTGTCCTTTTACGGCTGATGACGCAGTTTCGCCCGGCGCGCTTGGCGGCATAGAGCGCCGCATCGGCCTCGGTCAGCACCTCATCGAGGCTGCTGCCGCTTGCCTCGCCAAAGCCGATGCCGCCGCTGACCGTGCTGCGCAACTTGCCGAGTTGGGTGGCGACGATCTCGGTGCCGAAGGCCACACAGATCTTGCTGGCGAGATCATGGGCCTTCTCTTCCGTCATTCGCGACATGACGACGGCGAATTCCTCGCCGCCCAGGCGAAAAGCGTCGACGCCGGTCCTGGCATATTTCTTGATGACCGCGGCGAAGCGGCACAAGACCTGGTCCCCGACCGGATGGCCATAGACATCGTTCGTCCGCTTGAAGTGGTCGAGGTCGAACATGACGACGGACATGAACGGACCGAAACTCCGCTCGCCGTAGAGCGACGTCAACGCCCGCCGGTTCATCAACCCCGTCAGCGGGTCGGTCATGGTCTCGGCCTTCAGCTCGATCTGCGCCTGCAGATGGTGGAGGGAGAGCGTCAATGCGCCGAGCCCGGTCATGCAAGCCACCGCCACGACGGAGTTCAGTCGTTCGGCCCAGTTGTCGGGCGCGACCGCGAGCGTCCATTGCCCCTTGGTCAGCAGAACCACGCCACAAAGCGCAAACGACACAGCGCAGGTGCCGCTCAGAAACGAAACCACCAGCAGGATCCGGCGATCGTGACTGCCATTGATCCAAAACATGGCGCCGATCGCCGACAGAAGCACCGTCACCGTGGCGTAGGTGACGATGAAGCCGACACCGTCAAGCCCCAGGAAGGTCACTGCCGCACAGACAGCCATGGCGGCAAGCGCCGGTGCAACGGCGCGTCTGTGGCCGGGCACGCCCAGATATTGCATGGCCGACACGCAGAGGATCAGGAACCCCAGGCTGAGCAGCGCAAGCACGATCTGACAGAGCAGCGGATCGGGATCCTTGGTGTATCGCCAGAACAGGATCACATGCGCGACGAGCACCAGAATGCCGCACGCCACCGTCAGCACGAAGCCTGCCTTGGGCGCGGTGAACCAGATCGCAAACATGGTGACGCTGAGGCAGATGCCCGACAGCGCAGCTGCGAGCAGGAGCGAACTGAAGTCCAGCATATCGGGCAAGGGCCTCTCGAGCGTCGGCGGTTGCGCTGCACTCTAAGGTCAGCGGCAGCCCTCAGATATGGGTTTTCAGCCGATCTATCGATGCAACCTACGGATAGGGTTTACAAAACGTTCGATGCCATGTGTCCCGAAACCGGACCCTTGGACGACGCGAGGTCAACCCTTGTTCAAGAGAGCGAGGTTGGCGTTGACGACGGTGGGATCGGCCATGCCGGCCTTCGCTTCGAGCAGCAGCGCCTTGGCCTTCTTGCGATTGCCGCGCAGCAGTTGCGAATAGCCCATGTTGTTGACGATCTGCGGCTTGCGGCCGGCGACTTTCAAAAGCTGGCCGTAGGCACGGTCGGCGAAGTCGAAGCGGCCGAGTTCATCATAGGAAGCAGCGAGCCCCATCCAGGCCTCCGCATTGTCGGCCTTCAACTCGACGGCCTTGCGGAAGTGCTTTTCGGCGAGGCCGTAATTGGCGTCGCGAAACTGCGCCTTGCCTTGCGCCAGATCGGAGGTGTCGATGTCCTTTGCCGCCGGTTGGATGGCGGTGGTCTTGGTGGTGTCGACGCCGCCCGTTGTACAGCCAGACATCATCAAGACGGCCGAAATCGCGGCCATTGCCGTGAAGTTACTGTGACGCATGCCCCTGCCTCATCGCCCGATTTGCCGGGTCGTTCTTCAGGAAACACATTATATCAGCGACGCTTAAACTTTGGTGCCGAAACGTCACCAAAATTTGGTTTCGGGCACACCAGCCATTAACCACCAGGCCACGCTGCTTCAGTCGCAGCCAGCGGCGTCCTCACGGCTCCAGGGCTTTGAGCCCCGCAGGAGCCGTATACCGGCTGCCATCATAGCGCAGCCGGTAGGTTTGGCTCACGGACTTGCCGGGATGGGACTGGCACTCGCCATCCTTGTCGGGCAACGGATTGTCAGTATCCATTTGCTCGACCACCGTTATGTCGTGGTAGCCATGATGTTTGGCCGGGCTCATCGCCAGGCTAACCCGACTAGTATGAAAGTATCCGGCGCAATTGGTATCGCCCTCGCCGCCATTGCCGCCCACGACCAGGCCATCGAGCACCATCCTCAGGGAATCGCCATCGACGGCATAGAGCCGCAGGTCGGTTTCACTGAAGGGATTAGGCAGCGAATTGTTCGCCATTTCGATGCGCAGGCCAAAGGCAGTAACATCGGGCGCCAGCGCATAGCGGCCGGTATCAAGTTCGACCTTGCGGATGGCGATGGCATCATCATTCATCAGCCCGGGCTGGAGCAAGCGCTGGCGCACCTGCCGGCTCTTCCTGTCGACAATCAAAAGCTCGATATCGCCGGCATGCGCGTAGTCGCTGGGTTGGGACCCCTCCATCAGCGGCACTGCGACCAACAGCAGGTCGTCATGGGCGGGCCAGATCTTGCAAACCAGCCCCGGCGGATCGCCATACGCGAATGTCAGGGCGATGCTGGTGTGGGGTTCGAGCGTGAACGAGGTGCCGTCGGCGTTCTTTCGAGCTTTGGGATAGGCCTGCTGCACCAAGGCGGCGGCATCGCCGCAATCGTCGGCCACGGCCCAGGCGGGCGACAGGCTGGCCGCGGCAAGGCCGAGCAAGAGAGTGCGCAGCAGCATGGACTTCTCACCTGCAAAGCCGGGTTCGGTCAGAACAATGGTTGTCAGCCCCTTGCTAGGGCTTTTGTGAAGCGCTCGCTAGTGCGCCGTCATTTTGACGATGACTGGAATGGCCGCGATCATCAGCACTACCGGCAGGATGCACACAACCACCGGCACCGACATCTTGGCCGGCAGAGCGTGCGCCTTTTCCTCGGCCAACGACATACGCTTGTGGCGCATGTCGTCGGAGAAGACGCGCAGCGCCCCCGACAGGCTGGTGCCGAGTTCCTTGGACTGCTGCAGCAGCGTGGCGAAGGAACGCACCTCGTCCAGGCTGAGGCGGTCGGCGAGCGCCTTCAGCGCATCGTCAAGGCTGCGCCCTGCCCTCAGCTCCAACGACACCAGCTGCAGGTTCTGGCTGAGCGCGGGATAGGTCTTGGCAAGTTCCTTGGAGACGCGCTCTATGCCGGCCTCCATGCTCATTCCGGCATCCGAGCAGACAATCATCAGGTCCATGAAATCGGGAAAGCCGTTGCGGTACTCACGCCTGCGTTCCCGCACTTTCTGGCTCAGCACCAGGCCGGGCAGGAAATAGCCGGCCGCTCCCGACAGGATGACGAAGGTCCAGCGGCTGGCCATCGTCGCGTCCGGGCTGGCCATCCACCGGTTGAGCACAAACACACCGATTGCCGTGCCGATCATCGCGCTGAACCGGATCAGGAAGAACGTGCCGACAGCACGCGGCTCCATGTAGCCCGCCTGGATGAGCTTCATGCGCAGCCGGGCGACATTTTCCGGATCGCTCCTGGCGTAGAATTCTTGCGCCCGCTTCACCGCCTTCTCGCGCACGACGCCGGTATTCTTCTTCTGCACCGGCTCTGGTTTGGCGGCCACGGGACCGTTGTCGACCCTGAGCCGGCGCATGACCTCGTTGCGGTCGCCCTTCGCCATGACAACAGGCCAGGCAACAGCGGCAGCACCCGCCGCCAGCAGCAGGATGGCCACCGGCATCAACGAGGTCGGTGCAAGCGAGGCGAGGAATTCGATGAAGCCCTGCATGTCAGAACTTGAAATTCGACATCTTGAACATCATCAGATTGCCCAGCATCAGCCAGGTGATAGACCCACCGAGCAGGTACCAGGTTTTCGCCTCGCCCCAGACGTCGCTGTAGAAGCCCGGCATCAGCGCCATGATGGCGGTGAACAGCAACGCCGGCACCGCCGTCAGTATGTAGGCCGACATCCGGCCTTCTGTCGCAATTGCGCGCACCTTGCGGCGCAGCTTGCCGCGCTCGCGGATCGTCGTCGCCAAGCCATCGAGGATCTCGCGCAGATTGCCGCCCGAACTGGTCTGGATCGAGACGGCGGTGACGAACAGCGGCAGATCCTCCTGGCCGACCCGGTCGAACAGCGAGTTCAACGCCGAAACCAGATCGGAGCCATAGGTCACCTCGTCGGCGATGACGCCGAACTCGGTGCCGATCGGGTCGGGCATCTCGCGCGCCACCATGGCGATCGCCACCGGCACCGGATGGCCGGCCTTCAGGCCACGCGTGATCAGTTCCAGCGCCTCCGGCAATTGCATGCCGAACCGCTTCACCCGGCGCTTGCGCTTGAAGCGCAGCGTCATCACTGGCAGCACCGGCACAAGCACCACAAACAGCACAAGCCCCATCAGCGGTGGCAAGCCGTACCAGATGGCGACCAGACCAGCGGCGAATGCCACGCCGCAGGTGATCATCAGGAATTTCGACAGCGGCATGATCATGCCCGACTGGATTCGCAGAGCGCGGAACCGGTCCGGCGAAAACAGCGGCGTGCCCGCGTCAAGGCCCCGCTCCTTGCGCAGCTGGACGAGCACCTGCTCCTGGCTGATCTTGTTTTCCTGCAGCTTCATGCGCCGGTTGATGGCGGTGCGCTTGTCGCTGCGGCCGGCATAAAGCAGGTAGCAGGCCTCAGCGATCAGGATGCCGGTCAGTGCAGCCGCGGCATAGACGACATAGATCGCGCTGAGCCCGTCGAACACTTGGCTACTCCTGCGGCCGGCCGGGTTCGAAATATCGCCCGGGGAACTCGATGCCCATGGCGCGCAGATCCTCGAGGAACCGCGGCCGGATGCCGGTCGCCTCGTAGTGCCCCAGAATCTTGCCGTCGGCCTCCATGCCGGTGCGCACAAAGCGGAAGATCTCCTGCATCTGGATGACATCTCCTTCCATGCCGGTCACCTCGGCGACACTGGTCACCTTGCGCTTGCCGTCGGACAGGCGCGTCAGCTGAACGATCAGGTCGAGCGCGCTGGCGATCTGGCTGCGGATCGACTGCACCGTCATCGGCATGCCGGTCATGCCAAGCATCTGCTCGAGCCGCGAAATGGCGTCGCGCGGCGTGTTGGCATGGATGGTCGCCATCGACCCTTCGTGGCCGGTGTTCATCGCCTGCAGCATGTCGAATGCCTCCTCGCCGCGGCACTCGCCGAGGATGACGCGGTCGGGGCGCATGCGCAGCGCATTCTTGACGAGGTCGCGCTGCTTCAGCTCGCCATGGCCTTCGATGTTGGCGGGACGTGTCTCCATGCGCGCGACATGCGGCTGCTGCAACTGGAGTTCGGCCGCGTCCTCGATGGTGATCAGCCGCTCGTCTTCCGGAATGAAGGCCGACAGCGCATTGAGCATGGTCGTCTTGCCGGTGCCGGTGCCGCCCGAAATGATCGTCGTCTTGCGGGCATGCACGGCCGCCGCCAGCACTTCGGCCATGTTCTGGGTGATGGCGCCGAATTCGACTAGTTTGTGCAGGCCGAGCTTGTTCTTGGAAAACTTGCGGATCGACACCAGCGGCCCATCGACCGCAACCGGGCGGATGGCCGCGTTGAAGCGCGAGCCGTCCAGCATGCGGGCGTCGACCATCGGCTGCGATTCGTCTACGCGACGACCGACCGCGGCGACGATCTTGTTGACGATGCGCAGGAGATGCGCCTCGTCCTTGAACGGAATGTGGACCGGCTGCAGCTTGCCCTTCTTTTCGACAAAGCAGTTCATGTGGCCGTTGATCAGGATGTCGTTGATGTCGGGGTCCTTGAGCAGCGGCTCGAGCGGACCGAGGCCGACCATCTCGTCGACGATGTCGTCGACCAGCGCGTCAAGCTCGACGGTGTTGATCGCCATCCGCTCCTGCTTGGTCTTTTCCGACACGAAATCATGCACTTGCCGGCGCATCTCATCCTTCGGTAAACGCTCCAGCGCGACAAGATTGATCTCTTCGAGCAGCAGCCGGTGGATACGCACGCGCGCATCGAGCACCTTGTTGGCATTCTTTGCCGGCGCTGTGTCCGGCTTTGCCGGCAAAGCCTTTCGGCTGGTCGGAATGACGACGGCATGATGGGCGACCGGCGTCGTCTCAGGCGCGCGCTGCTGCGGACGCGCATCTCGGTTCTGCAGGGCGGAGAAGCGGCTGGTCATCCGGCTTTCCTCTTCAGCAATCCACGGCCCATGCCAAACAGCGAGCGCGATTTCGCGCGGGTTGGGACCGCTTCTTCCGGCAGGATGATCTTCTTCAGGTCGTTGATGACATTGGCGTTCGGATCGATCTCGTGCAGCGGCACGCCGCGATCGACCGCTTCGCGCACCAGCCGGTAGTTGTTGGCGATGCCGCCGACGAAATGCTCGCCGAGAATTTCCTGGACGTCCGCCTGCTTGATGCCGTTGTCGAACATCTTCTGTTCGAAACGGTTGACGATGACGTTCGGCTTCACTTCCTTGCCGGCAGTCTCGTAGACCGCCTGGATCAGCCGCTGCGTGTGGCGCAGGCACGGCACCGTCATTTCCGCGACGATGTAGAGCTTGTTGGAACCGAGCAGCACGGTTTCCGTCCATGGAAACCAGGTGCGTGGCATGTCGATGACGACATTGTCGAAATAGGCCGAAACGAGGTCCAGCATGCGCACCACGACATCAGTCTTGAACGAGCGCATCTCTGCCGGATGCGCCGGTGCCGCCAGCACGCACAGCCCGCTGGCATGCTTGGACAGCATCACGTCGAGCAGTTGCCGGTCGAGACGCTCGGGCTGGTTCTCGATCTCGGTGATGTCGAAACGCGGTTCGAGGTCGAGATATTCGGCACAGGCGCCCTGCTGGAAATTGAGATCGACGACGCAGGTCGAGGCGCCGCGCGTCACCGAGTGATGCAGCTGGAAAGCGGTCTGCAGCGCCAGCGTGGTGGTGCCGACGCCGCCCGCGGCAGGCATGAAGGTGTAGATCTGCGACTCGCTGTTTTCCTCGCGCCCGGGTCCCTGCAGTGCCCGCACGACAGAGCGCACCAGATCGGCGGTGGTGATCGGCTTGACCAGGAAATCCGCGACCTTGAGCTGCACGAGAATGCGCACCGCGGCGGCGTTGAACTCCTGGGTGACGACGACGACAGGAACCTTGTCCTCCAGCCGGCGCATGATGCGCTGCAGCGACTCGACCTCCTCCAGCCTTGCCGCATCCATGTCGACGATGATGGCGCCGAAGTCGGCTTCCTGGATCTCGCCGCGCAACTCGGTAACGTTCTTCTCCACTGTCGAGAGCTGTATGATCTCGGAGGCGGAAAACGCGGTGCGCGTGTCCTGCGCAAACGTCCTGTCGGTCGATACGAGCAGGATCTTCCTGGTCTTGATGCCGTTTGCCATTCTGTCAGCCTGTCAGGTCGATCGACCGTTGGATCAGTTGCCCGTGGGATCAATTGGTCGTGCTGGACTGCGACGCCTTGGCACCGGCCGCCTGATCGGGTGTTACGGCCGCGGCACTGCCTCGTTGGGCCGGCACCAGGAGCCTGGTGTTCTGGACCCCGTATTTCCAGGGATCGACCATCTGCATGACGGTGTTGGCGGCCTGCGCATTTCCGGCGCCGGCCGTCGGCCCTTCGCTGCGCACATAGTCGTCGCTGGTGCAGCCAGCGGTAAAGCCGGCCAGCAGCAAGGCGACGCTCGATCCAAAGACCAGACGCATGGCTTCAATCCTTCGGCAGGTCGAGGAAATGCCCAGCCGAAGCGGCCGCTGCAGGTTGAGTGACGCGGCCGTCTGCCAGCGCCACGGTGCGACCGGTATCGGCGCCCTTCACTTCCTCGGTGTTGTTGAGAAAATAATCGGCGTTGCTGGCCGGCTGCGTGCCATCTGTCGGCTCGACGAGCTTCTTCGACGGATCGACCGGCTTGACCAGATAGGGCGTGACGATGATGACGAGGTCGGTCTCGCGCCGCTGATAGGATTTCGACGAGAACAGCGCTCCAAGCACCGGCATCTTGCCGAGGCCGGGAATGCGCGACGTGGTGATGTCGTTCTGCGACTGCAGCAATCCGGCGATCATGAAGCTCTGGCCGTTCTTCAGGTCGACCGATGTCCTGGCACGGCGCACGATGAAACCGGGCACCGAAATGCTGCCTATGTTGTAGGAGGCAGACGCGTCGATCGAGGAGACTTCCGGCGCGATGTCCAGGCTGACCAGCCCGTCCTTCAGAACCGTCGGCGTGAAATCCAGGCTGACGCCGTACTTCTTGTAGCTGACCGAGATCTTGCCGTCGTCCTCGGAGACCGGGATCGGGAACTCGCCGCCGGCGAGGAAGCTCGCCGTCTGGCCGGACCGGGCGATCAGGTTCGGCTCGGCCAGCCGCCGCGCCAAGCCGCGCTCTTCCAGCGCTTTGATGGCGATATCGATGGAGACGCCATTCGACAGCAGCTTGCCGATGATCTCGCCTGTTCCCGCGCCCTGTATCGATCCGGCCGGCAGCGTGACGTCGCGGCCACCCATGCCATAGGCGAAATTGGCGGCGTATTTGGCGCCGAGATCCTGGCCCGCCTGGCGGTTGATTTCGACAAAGCGGACGTTGAGCTGGACCTGCTGCGACGACGAGATGTTGACCGAGTTGATCACCTCCTCGGCACCGGAAAAGCGCGTCGCGATCTTGTTTGCCTTTTCGGCGGCGACGGCATCATCGGCCTCGCCCGACAGCACGACCCGGCCATTGGCCGATCCGACCTTGATCCTGGCATCCGGCACGCTGGCCCGAATGGTGCTGGCCAACTGGTCTGTGTCGAGCGTCACCTCGATGTCGACGGTGCCGACAAGCTGCTTTTTCTCGTCGAACAGCGCAATGCCGGTGGTGCCGAGATTGTTGCCGAGCACATAGAAGGATTTGTCGGTCAGCGGATTGACGTTGGCGATTTCCGGATCGCCGATCACGATCTGGTAGAAGGCGGCACTGGTCATGATCGTCTTCGGCTTGCCCTTGGCGACCTTGATCGATGCATTCTTGGTCGACGACACATAGACGATGTCGTTGTCAGCTCTCGCCGAGGCGCCGAAGGCCAGCATCGCGGCAGCAGCCAGCGAAGACACGACAGCCACCGCACGCAAAATGGGCAACCGCCCCATGACCCGATATGTGAACAGCCCGAACATTGTCCCGTCCCTCACCCAGTCCCCACTGGCTTATTTCTGGTCCCGCGAAGGAACCTGGTATTCCTCGGCCGTTGTGCCGCGCGTCACGATGACGGTCTTGAATTTCGGCTTCTCCGGCTCTTTCACCACGGCATCGAACAGCGAGCCGGCAGCGGCCTGCACGTTCGAGGCGGCCGATCCACCGAACGAAGAGATGGTGGTGACGCCGCCCTTGCCGTCGCCGCCTTCGCTGGCCGAGCGCAGCGACAGCGACAGCGTACCGACAGTGCGGGCCAGCGCCACTTTCTGCGCGCCGTCGGTCGTCACCTCGATGGTCACCGAATTGGAAATCTGCGGCGTCGTCTGGCGCTCGTCGGCACCCTGCCCGACGCTCAGCACCTTGGCATCGGCAACGACAATCTCGGAGGTGACCGTCGATCCGGCCGCGCCCTGTGCATTCTTGGCCACTTCCTGAATTTCGCCGGCATCGCGCGTCAGCACGACATCAACGCGGTCGCCCGGTGTGACGAAGCCGCCGACACCTGCTATCTCGTCGGTGCGGATGGTGACCGCCCGCATTCCGGGCGTCATCATGTTGGAGAGTGTCGCGCGGCCGTTCGGACCGGACAGCTTGGTCAGCAGTACCGGTTCGTTGACCTCTATCGGCGACAGCACCACGCGGCTGCCATCGGCAAGCAACGCATTGATGGTGGTGAAGGCGCCCTGCGGCACGGCCTCTTGCGACCACGGGATTTCGCTGAGCTGCGCGCGGTCGAGCGCCATGCCGTAGCGCAATGGGGCATTCGCCACCACGATGGTCTTGAACTCGACCTTCGGCACGACAGCTGCCGGAATAGACGACGTCTTCTCTTCGGAATCGGCCTTGGCCTGGCTTTTGACCCAGAAATCCGCGGCAAAGATCGAGATCGCCCCGAAAACGGCGGCGATGCCGATCATCGATATGGCCTTGCCCCTCACGCCGAAACCCCTGATGCCCGCAGTTTCTTGTTTTGTTGGGCTTAACCCTAGGCGGCATTGTTAAAGAATCAGGAATCCTGCACCGCGGTATCGGACCTATTTCCGCCGGCTTGGTTATCGAATGGTTTTGGAGTAAGAGGGGCCATATCCCCGAACGGAACAGGAACCTCGGTCGCTTGGCGCTGAAAAGCGTGGCAGTATCGCGAGGTGATTCGCAGCATCGGACTCTATGGCAGGCATGGACGATCTTTTCGGCAATGACGACAACAAGCCGCAGCCGGTTCGCGCGCCAGCGCGCCCTGCGGATCCACTGGTGGTGCAAGCCACCAAGCGTCCTGCCTCGACCAAGGACGGCAGCGAGGGCTATAGCGCCGCCGACATCGAGGTGCTGGAAGGGCTGGAGCCGGTGCGCCGACGGCCAGGCATGTATATCGGCGGCACCGACGACAAGGCGATGCACCATCTGTTCGCCGAGGTCATCGACAATTCGATGGACGAAGCGGTGGCCGGCCATGCCACCTTCATCGATGTCGAGCTCTCGGCCGATGGCTATCTCGCCGTGACCGACAATGGCCGCGGCATCCCGATCGATCCGCACCCGAAGTTCAAGAAGCCGGCGCTTGAAGTGATCATGACGACGCTGCATTCGGGCGGCAAGTTCGACTCCAAGGTTTACGAGACATCAGGCGGCCTGCATGGCGTCGGCGTGTCCGTGGTCAACGCGCTGTCGGACCATCTCGAGGTCGAGGTCGCGCGGGGACGGCAACTCTATCGGCAAAAATTCTCGCGCGGCGTTCCCGTGACCGGGCTGGAACAGTTGGGCGAGGTCCACAACCGGCGCGGCACAAAGATCCGCTTCCACCCCGACGAGCAGATTTTCGGCAAGGGCGCGGCGTTCGAACCGGCGCGGCTCTACCGCATGACGCGCTCGAAAGCCTATCTGTTCGGTGGTGTCGAGATCCGCTGGACCTGCGATCCGTCGCTGATCAAGGAAAAGGACCAGACACCGGCCAAGGCGGAATTCCATTTTCCCGGCGGCCTGAAGGACTATCTCAAGGCATCGCTCGGCGACGACTTCCAGGTGACGCGCGAAATCTTCGCCGGCAAGAGCGAGAAACAAGGCGGCCATGGGTCGCTGGAATGGGCGGTGACCTGGTTCGGCGGCGACGGCTTCATCAATTCCTACTGCAACACCATCCCGACCGGCGAAGGCGGCACACACGAGGCCGGCTTCCGCAACGTGCTGACGCGGGGCCTGCGCGCCTATGCCGATCTCGTCGGCAACAAGCGCGCCTCGATCGTCACCTCGGAAGACGTCATGATCTCGGCGGCGGGCATGCTGTCGGTGTTCATCCGCGAGCCGGAATTCGTCGGCCAGACCAAGGACAGGCTGGCGACGATCGAGGCGATCCGCATCGTCGAGACCGCGATCCGCGACCCGTTCGACCATTGGCTGGCCGACAACCCGCAGGAAGCCTCGAAGCTGCTCGAATGGGTGATCGCGCGCGCCGACGAGCGGGTACGCCGGCGCCAGGAAAAGGAAGTGTCGCGCAAGAGCGCGGTGCGCAAATTGCGGCTGCCGGGCAAGCTCGCCGACTGTACGCAGAATGCCGCGGCCGGCGCTGAACTGTTCATCGTCGAAGGCGACTCGGCCGGCGGCTCGGCCAAGCAGGCGCGCGATCGCGCCAGCCAAGCGGTGTTGCCATTGCGCGGAAAAATCCTCAACGTTGCCAGCGCCGGCAACGACAAGCTTGCCGGCAACCAGCAGATCTCGGACCTGATCCAGGCGCTCGGCTGCGGCACGCGGTCGAAATACCGCGACGAGGATTTGCGCTATGATCGCGTGATCATCATGACCGACGCCGACGTCGACGGCGCCCACATCGCCTCGCTGCTGATCACCTTCTTCTACCAGGAGATGCCGGCACTGGTGCGTGGTGGCCACCTCTATCTGGCGGTACCGCCGCTTTACTCGATCAGGCAAGGCGGCAAGGTCGCCTATGCCCGGGATGACGCGCACAAGGACGAGCTTATGCGCACCGAATTTACCGGGCGCGGCAAGGTCGAGCTTGGCCGCTTCAAGGGTCTGGGCGAGATGATGGCGGCCCAACTCAAGGAAACCACCATGGATCCGAGGAAGCGCACGCTGCTTCGGATCGATGTGATCGACGCCGAGGCGGCGACCAAGGACGCCGTCGATGCATTGATGGGCACCAAGCCGGAGGCCCGCTTCCGCTTCATCCAGGAACGCGCCGAATTCGCCGAGACGGAAGTGCTGGATATCTAGCCACCAGCCGGTCCATAACAAGGCTCCAGTTGCGGAGACGAGCATGTGACCTGGGCGCGGCTGAAAGGCTATTTCGAGACGAGTTTAGCCGGCTTGACGCAACCGACGCGTTCGGACTGGATTTTCTCGCTGCGCACTGTTTCGGCTGGCCTGATCGCTCTGCTAGCCGCCTATGCGCTGAAGCTCGACCATCCGCAATGGGCCATGATGACGGTGTTCATCGTCGCCCAGCCGGTTGCCGGCATGGTACTGGCGAAGGGCTTCTACCGGCTGCTCGGCACGCTGGTCGGCGGCATCGCCGCGATCGGCATCACCACCGTTTGCGGCACCAGCCCCTGGGTGCTGGTAACGGTGCTTGCCGTCTGGATCGGCATCTGCACCTTCGTCTCGTCGCTGCTGCGCAATCCGGAAGCCTATGGCGCCGCCCTCGCGGGCTACACCGCAATGATCATCGGCCTGCCCGCTTTCGGACAGCCGCATCTCGTCGTCGACCTCGCGGTCGCGCGCTGTGCCGAGATCGTGCTTGGCATTGTCTGCGCCGGCCTGACCAGCCGCCTGATCCTGCCAAAACTGGCCAGCGACGCCATCGTCTCGCGCCTGAAACGCTGCATCCTTGATCTTGCCACCTATGCCGGCGGTGCGTTCTCCGGCGGCGACCCGGCAACGCTGTCCGCGCTGCACCGAAAGCTGATCACTGATGCCCAGACGCTCGGCGAGATGCGCGCCTATGCCAGGCTCGAAGCGCCAAGCTTCGCGCCGCGCGCCCATCCAGTCCGGCGCACCATCGGACAACTGCTCTCCGCGCTCTCGGCGGCACGCGCGCTGCATTCGCACGCCGCCCCGAAGAATGCGGCGCTCATTCCGGTGCGCTCGGAATTACAATCGCTGGTCGGCGAGCTGGCGACCAAGCCCGGCGCGCTGGACGATACGGCGCTGTGGATGGCTCGGCTCGATGCGATTGCCGGAAACGCCCGGCAAATGCCCGATACCTCGACCGACCAGGGCAACGACAGGGTCGGCACTATCACCCGCCTGACCATCGCCGCCGATTTCGCCGATGCGCTCAAGCAGGTGCTGCGCGGCCTCGACGCCTTGCGCGCGCCTGCCACACGTCCGGCCCGGGGCAGCAGGCAGCCTGCGCTGGTGGTGCATCGCGATTACGCCGGCGCATCGCGTAACGCCTTGCGTGCTGCCCTTGCCACGCTGCTGGTCGCGGCCTTCTGGCTGACGACGAAATGGTCGGAAGCGGCCGGTACGGTCATTCTCGTTGCTGTCGTATCGAGCCTGTTTGCTGCTCGCCCCGACCCTGTGCAGGTCGCCTGGGGTTTCTTCAAGGGAACGCTTCTGGCGCTGCCGTTTGCCTTTCTCGTCGGCCAGATCGCATTGCCTGCCCTGCCCGGCTTCGGCTGGTTCATGCTGTTTGTCGTGCCCATCCTTGTACCGACGGCGCTGGCCATGGCCAATCCACGCTATGTCGGCGTGGCGACGGCCTTCGCCATCAACTTCCTTGCCTTCCTGAGCCCGCACCAGGCGATGACCTACGATCCCGGACCCTTCTTCGCCGGTTCGGCGTCGATCCTGGTCGGCATCCTGCTGGCGATCGGTGTCTTCATCGTCGTGCTGCCCGCCGATCCGTGGCTCGCGGCCAACCGCATCGTGCGCGCCATGCGCGAGGATCTGGCGCGGCTTTGCCTGCATGAGCGCGTGCCGAGACGTTCGGCCTTCGAGAGCCTCGCCTACGACCGCATCAACCAGCTGATGCCGCTGGTGCAGAATGCCGGTCAGAAGGGCGATGCGGTTCTGGGCGGCGGAGTCGCCGCCGTCACCGTCGGCCTGGAGGTCCTTCGGCTGCGCGATGCAAGCCAAAGCCATGCCATTCCATCCGAGACCGCGCTTTCGATCGCCAACTTCCTGAGGGGACTGGCGCGCGAACTGCTTTTCCGCGCCCCCAGCGATCCGCAGACCTCGACCGTCGCCGTCGCCCGGCAGTACGCAGCGAACATCGCCGAGCGAAACGGCACCAGCGAATTGCTGCAGATCGCGGCATCGCTGCGCATCATCGCCGCCGCGATGGAGGATTTCCCCGACTTTTTCGCGAGGGATAAAGGTTAAGCTGCCGCTATCGCCAGCGCGTGGCCTCGCGCGTTCTCGCGCAGCGCATCGAGATGGATCGACTTGATCAAGGCGGCAAGATCGCCTTCGGCGGATTGCCCACCCACTTCCTTGAGCATCAGCCAGCTGACCTCCTGCACACCGGCGATGCGCTTGCCGTTGGCAACCTCGCGCCAGATCTTCAGCGCACGCAGGATGATGGCATGGGTGACTGCGGCGAGTCCGGCGCTGCGGAACAGCGCCTGCAAGGCCACGTCGTGCCCACCGGCCAGCAGCGCCCTTACCCTTTGTTCGGACTGCTGGCTGAGCGCGACCAGCGCCGAGCCGAAGAAATCCACCTTGCCATGCGCGATGGTGCGGATCAGAAAGCTCGCGGTAAGGTCGCCACGCAGCCTGAGATGCTCGATCAGGGCCGCATGTTCTTCCTGGCGCGTGCCTTCGATCAGCGTCACGGAAGCCTTGACGCAGGCGTCGCGCATGACGCGGTCGGCTCGCGCCGCGCCCATCATCGCCATCACCAGTGGCGACGTTTTCAACATTTCGCCAAGCTTGACGAGCAGCATATGCCGGCAGTCGGCCGGCAGCCTGATATCCGATATCAGCGCCTCGCGCACCAGCGGCAGGTGCCCATGTCGTTCGGCCATGCGGCGGAAGCTGAGCGAGGCGATGTCGGCGCCGCTGTTGGCGAGCAGCACGGCGCAGGCGTCCGCCTCGCCGATCTCGGCGATGGCCGCCGACAGCGCCATCGAGACGAGTGGCCGCTCGGCGATCAATTTCTGTGTCGCCTTCGGACTTGAAGCCACGCGGTTGATCAGGTCGGCGTCGGTGAGCAGCGGCGAGCGCGCCAACACCACGCCGGCGACTTCCGGCTGGTCGGAGGCCAGCACGCTGATGATCTGCATTGGCGCGTGGTGGCTCATCGACAGCGCCTCGGCCATCGCCAGCCGCACCTTCGACGAGGCATCGTCGAGCAACAGCGTCAGCGCCGCCTCGGCGGCGCAACGGTCCTCGAAAGGCAATTCGGAATTGATATAGGCCCGGGCCAGAGCGCTCGCCGCCGCGGCACGCTCCGACACCCTGGCCGTGTAGATCCATTTCAGGAAATGCGAAACAACAACCATGCCCGCCTGCTTACGCCTCTTGTCAGAAGCTTCTGACCCCACTGACGACCGTAGGCAGAATTGGTTTACGAACCGTTCACCATGTTCATTAACTGGCTTGCGAGCCTGATTTGCAGCGCCTATCACCGTCAAGCACCTGAGGAGAAAGAAATGGCCGGGCTTTATCTCGAAGAGTTCGTTGTCGGCCATGTCTTCCAGCACACGCTGCGCAAGACCGTTACCGAAAGCGACAACATGCTGTTTTCGGTAATGACGCTGAACCCGCAGCCGCTGCACATCGACTTCGATTTCGCCGCCAAGAGCGAATGGGGCAAGCCGCTGGTCAACTCGCTGTTCACGCTCGGCCTGATGATCGGCATTTCGGTCAATGACATCACAGTCGGCACCACGGTCGCCAATCTCGGCATGAAGGAGACCGTGTTTCCGCATCCGGTCTTCCATGGCGACACCATTCGCGTTGAGACGACAGTCATCTCGGTGCGCGAGTCCAGGTCGAAACCCGATCGCGGCATCGTCGAATTCGAGCATCGCGCCTACAACCAGCATGGCGATCTCGTCGCCAAATGCACTAGGCAAGCGATTATGCTGAAGAAGGCGATCTGACGCATGCGTTCGCTGCTGTTCATCCCTGGCGATTCCCAGAGGAAACTGGAAAAGGGTTTTGGTGTCGGCGCCGACGTGGTCATCGTCGACCTCGAGGATTCCGTGGCACCTCGCAACAAGGCGCTGGCACGCGAGGTGGCGGCGCGCTTCATCCTGGAACGCAGGGCGCAAACCAGTTCAGCCATCTATGTCAGGGTCAACGACCTGTCGACCGCGCTGACGGATGACGATCTGGCGGCGTTGGTGCCGGCACGACCCGACGGCATCATGCTGCCCAAGTCGAACAGCGGCCAGGATGTGCAGCACCTGTCGGCAAAGCTCAGGGTGCGCGAGGCCGAAAACGGCTTGGCCGACGGCGCGATCAAGATCCTGCCGATCATCACAGAAACGCCGGCAGGCGTGCTCGCGGCGGCGACCTATGCCGGGACAAGCGCGCGGCTTGCCGGCCTCACCTGGGGCGCTGAAGACCTGTCGGCGACGATCGGCGCGCGCAGCGCCCGCGACGAGCATGGCCGCTACACGGACGTGTTCCGTCACGCTCGCACCATGACCATACTTGCCGCCGGTGCGGCGGAGGTCGAGGCGATCGACACCGTCTTCCCGAATTTTCGCGACATGGCGGCCTTCGAAGCGGAATGCACCGAGGCCGAGCGCGATGGCTTCACCGGCAAGATGGCGATCCACCCCGATCAGGTGCCGGTCATCAACGCCGCCTTCACGCCGTCGGTCGACGCCGTGAGACAATCGGCGGCAATCGTTGCCGCGTTCGCGGCAGCGGGAAGTCCCGGCGTCGTCAGCATCGACGGCAGGATGTTCGACCGCCCGCACCTGCGGCTAGCCGAGCGGCTTCTGGCGCGGGCAAAGGCGGCAGGTGTTTCCGCCTGAGCGCCTGCTACCAAACCAACGGGATCAGGCGGTAACGGACCCGGGCCACATAGTCGTCATAGCCGCGCAAGCCGGTGCGAAGCGTCTTCTCTTCAATGAAGGTGCGGATGGCCAGGAGAACGACGATCACGAGTACCGACGCCAGCCCCCACCAGGAACCAAGCAGAAGTGCCGTGCCGGCGAAGAAGAGGATGGCGCCGGCGTACATCGGATGGCGGACGTAGCTGTAAGGCCCCGTGGAGATCACATGTTGTCCGCGTTCATCCTGGATCCTCACCACGGGCGCCGCGAAACTGTTCTCCAGCATCGTCAGATAGCAGATCCAGATTCCGAGCAGCAGGACGAGCGCGCCGACCACCTGCACCCAGACGGGAACCACGGACCAGCCGAAACGGACGTCGAACCCCATGAATATCTGCGAACCAAAGATGGCGAACAGTAGTATGGACAGCAGGACCTTGTCGGCCGTGTCCTGATTCTTCTGGATGGGAGAACTCAGCCGCTCATTCATCAGGCCGGGATCGCGCCTTGCCAGCGCCACGCCCAAGGTGAGACTGAGCCCCACCATCCCCACCAGATAGACCCAGGCCCCCGGCCAGTGCAGCGTGCCGGCCGACAGGAAGAGCAAGGCGCCCATGGCGCCAAACCAGACGAATGTTTGAAGGACCAATTTCGCGATCATGATCGGCCTTTCATGATATCCGCTCACTTGCGCTGGCAATTTTAGACCATCGGTCTACCATACCGACCGACGGTCTGTAATTCAAGCGAGCTGTGCAGAAGGTTCATCATGCCCCGTGTCATCAAGCATCCAGAGTTCAGGCGAGAAGAACTTCTGGACCATGCCCAGACGCTTTTTCTGACGCAGGGCTATGACAAAGCGAGCCTCAACGACGTGATTGCGTCCGCCGGCGTCTCCAAGGGCGCCTTCTATCACTACTTCCCCTCCAAGGAGGCTCTTCTGGAAGCCTTGGCCGATCGCTTTGCAAGACAGGCACTGGCTGGCGTGCAAGACATAATCGACGATCCGGGCCTAGACCCGCTTGACCGCCTGAATGGCCTGCTCAGCCAGTCGCGGCGGGCCAAGATCGAGACCGCGCCGGAAGCTTGGACTCTTTTCGAGACGATGTTTCGGCCTGAGAATCTGGTGCTTTTCCACCGTATCAATCTGGCCGCCAGCGCGTCGTTTTCACCTCTGCTGGTCAAGATCATCAGGCAAGGGATCGAAGACGGCACTTTCAGGACCTTCGATCCGGAAGGTGTCGCCGACATCGTCATGCAGTTCGGCATGGCCACGCATGACGTCGTTGCCAAGGCAATTGCCGGCGGCAGCGACGCCGACATGGAGATCGCGATCGAGGCCCTGGAGAAACGCGTCAGGCTCTACGAGATCGCTCTCGACCGCATACTGGGTCTGCCCGATGGAAGCATCCGGATCGGCGAGCCCGGCTATGTGCGCACCGTCATGACGGCCAGGCAGCGAAGGAGTGCCGGCAAGGCGCTGGCCAAGCCTGATATCTAGTCCTTGTCCCAGCGCGGCCGGCGCATCGAAAACACCTCGTCGACGCTGGCATAGTCCATATAGCCGAGACGAGCGACATTGCCGGCCTTGGTGATGTCGAACAGGCCGTCTGTCAGGAAGGCGTCGTCGATGTGCACGCCGACCACCTCACCGGCAACAATCACAGCGCTTGTCGGCGATCCATCCAGCGCCTTTGGCCGAAAGACTTCCGTCACCCGGCATTCGAGTGCTGCCGGCGCTGCCGCCACGCGCGGCGGCCCGACCAAGCGCGACGGCGCCATGGCAAGATCGGCATAGACGAACTCGTTGACGCCGCGCGGTGCGTTGACCGATGTGCGGTTCATATTCTCCGCAAGATCGCGGCTGACCAGATTGGCGACGAACTCACCGGTCTCCTGCGCGAAAGAGGCGCTGTCCTTCTCGCCCTCGGAGGAGAACCAGACAATGAACGGCCGTGTCGAAACGGCATTGAAGAAGGAGTATGGAGCAAGGTTGATCTCACCGGCTCCGTTCAGCGTCGAAATCCAGCCGATCGGACGCGGCGCCACGATCGCCTTCGATGGATCGTGCGGCAGGCCGTGGCCCTTTGAGGGTTCGTAGAACATTCAGCCCGCCCACGGCCCCGAATAGTCACTGTACAGCTTTGCCGGATCGGGCCGGGGCCGCTCCGGTGCCGGGCCGGCATAGGAGCCGATATGGATGAAGCCGACGACGCGCTCCTGCGGCGCCAGCCCCAGCAGCGTCCTGCCCTCCGGCACATCCGAATACCAGTTGCTGATCATGTTGGTGCCATAGCCCAGCGCATTCGCTGCTATCATCAGGTTCATCGCCGCCATGCCGCCCGACAGGAACATTTCCCATTGCGGGATTTTGGGATTCTCCCGGGGGATAGATACGACGCCGATCACCAGCGGCGCGCGTGAGAACCGCGCCAGTTCCTGATTGCGGCGGCCTTCCGGCAATGGGCCCTCCCGCTGCTCTGCAAGCGCTGCCAGTTGCCTGCCGATCTCGGCGCGGGCGTCGCCACGGTAGACGATGAAGCGCCAGGGCTCCAATCGGCCATGGTCGGGCACCCGCGAAGCAGCAGTGATCATCGTCGCGACCTCCGCATCGCTCGGCGCCGGCTCCTTCAGATCGGGGATCGGAGCGGAGTTTCGGGTCAGCAGGAAATCGATGATCGGCGACGCCATGGGCGCAAGTCTCCTGAACATTCTGTTTTGAGCTGAAGCGCACCATCGGGAATTCGGGCGGCTCGGGCATTGGCGCGGGATACGCCGGACGGAAGAGTCGTATCGGACTCTTAAGCCTTGAAATTGCCACCGCCATGGGCTTCAACGCAAGGCATGTTTGAGGGGACTGTCCGTCTTTTCCTGATCTGGCTCGGCGCCCTGCTGTTCATGGCGCCGGTTTCGTACGCCATGGCGCAGAACGTCGACGGTGTCAGCGACCTGAAGCTTCCGGGAATTTCGAGCTACGCGACGCCGAAAGGCGAGACGTCACTGGCACTAAGCGGCGGCGGCGCCATCACGCTGTCCGCCCAGTTGACCGACAAGGGTTCCGACATCACGCGCGGCATCGTCTGGCGGGTCTTCAAGCCCGAAGCCGTCAACGGCAAATTGCCGATGGTCGCCTCCTCCCATGGCGGCACCGCCGTCTTCCAGCTCGAGCCTGGCAGCTATCTGGTTCACGCCTCCTACGGCCGGGCCGGCGCCACCAAGCGCATCACTGTCGGCAAGGACGCCAAGCGCGAAAGCCTCGTGCTCGACGCCGGCGGCCTCAAGCTCGACGCCGTGCTGTCCGGCGGCGTGCGCATTCCACCGAAGAAGCTGCGCTTTTCGATCTACGAGGGCACCGCCGAGGCCAATGGCGACCGCGCGCTGATAATTCCCGACGTCGAGCCCAACAGTGTCGTGCGGCTCAACGCCGGCATCTACCATGTCGTCTCGACCTATGGCGCGGTCAACGCGGTCATCCGCTCCGACATCCGCGTCGAGGCCGGCAAGCTGACCGAAGCCACCGTCGAGCACCACGCCGCCGAGATCACGATGAAGCTGGTGCGCGAGACCGGTGGCGAGGCGATCGCCGATACGTCTTGGTCGCTGCTCAATGAGTCCGGCGATCCGATCAAGGAAACCGTCGGCGCCTTCGCCTCTATGGTGCTGGCCGAGGGCGACTACACCATCATCGCCAAGAACCGCGACCGCATCTATCAGAAGGATTTTACGGTCGTGGCCGGGCAGAACCAGGAAATCGAGGTTCTGGCCACCGAGGCCGCGGCGATGGACCCTGAGGAAGGCGCTGATTAGACCAGACTGCAGTTCGCAATCCCTACCAGAGGAATCAGGTGTCTGCTTCATCCTCTGAACTGGCCGGATAATCCTGTCCGCCGTAGAGCACACGCAGGATGACCACGGTGTCACCGTTGACCCGGAAAACGATAGATACGCGGCGTTCAAAACCGACGATGCGGACGCTGGGGCCAACAGCGTCGCGCACGGTCCCGCGCTCCGGGAAGGTGGACAGCGCCATACACGCGGCCTCTATGCGGTTGACATAGTCGCCGGCACGCCGATTCCCGCTGTCGTTTTCGATGTAATTGTAGATGGCGAAGAGGTCGGCTTGAGCCGCTGGCCTGAAGACGACCTTATGCGTCACGCTTAGAGGCCTTCATGCGGTCCGCATGATGGGCGCGCAACGCTTTGAAGACGTCTTCTGCCGGGATGTCCGGACGCGGGTCGTCAAGGGCTTCCTGGACCTTGGCGTGCATAACAGCGGTGATGATCTGCTCCTCGCGATCGAGGGCGCGTAGCGCCGCGCGCATGACTTCGCTGGCGGAATCGTAGGCGCCCGAGGCCAGACGTGCGTCGACGCTGCTCTGCTGGCGGCCGAGGGTCACGGTGATTGGTTTGCTGGTTCTCATGGCAAGTTCGTTTCTTGCCTCCTTATAGCACCGCAACGTTACATTGTCATACTATTTTCTGAACGGACGGTCGAGTCTCGGCCCCTCGTGAGCCGGACGTTTGTTGCCTCAAGCAGCCAGCTTGGTCCGCGCCGGCAGGAACGGAATCCGGCGGCGCCTCACGACTGGCGCAAGGTCGAACACGCCGCGATAAAGCCGGTCGAGCAATGCCTTGCGGTCGCGCAATGGCTCCAGCTCGCTCCAGTTCAGCACATCGCCGACGCGGACGTCGATCGCCTTGCCCGATAGCCGCGCGAATTCGTGGATGAGCAGCGACGTACGCAGCGTCAGCGAGGCCTTGCCGACGAATTTCGCCACCCGGCCGTCGCGCTCTGCCATGTTCATCGGCCCGCTGACCAGATGGAACAGCCTGCCGTTCTGCCCGGAAAAATGCATCGGGATGACCGACGCTTTGGCCTCCTGGACGAGACGGGCCGGAAACATCTTCCACGGCAGGTCGCGCGCCCGGCCAAAACCTTTTGGCGCGGTGGCGACACCGCCGGCCGGAAACACCACGATGGTGACGCCCTCCTTCAGCAGCCGCACCGCTTCATGGCGCACGGCCATGTTGTTCTTCAGCGCGTCCTTGGTCTCGGAAAAGTCGATCGGCAGCGAGTAGGGCTCCATCTCGCGGATCTTGAGCAGGTCCTTGTGGATCATCACCCGGAACGGCCGTCCGAGCTGCTCGGCCAGCGACAGCACGGCAATGCCGTCACCGATGCCGAACGGATGATTGGCGACGATCACCAGCGGCGTATCAGGCAATTGCGCTGGCGGCCACTGATCTGCCGTCCGCACGCGGACGTCGATCAGGTCGAGCATGCGGCTGAACACACGCTCGCCGGTCGGCACGACCTGACGGCGCCAAAAATCGTAAAGCGCGGTGTAGCGGTCGCGGCCCGACAGGCCTTCGATCGAATGGATGAACCAGCGCGTCAGCGCCGGCTGGCGCGGATTGGCATAGGAAAGCTCGGGAAAGGGTCGTTCGCGCGATTTCAGCTTGAGCATAGGGGTTCGTTACAAGGTCGGCGTGACAAGGATATGAAAATGGCGGTGGATCGCTCCACCGCCATTTGGCCGAAAAACTATGCCGATCAGGCAGCGCGTTTGCGCCTGCGGTCGGGCGTGACGGCTTCTTCGGTCAATTGCGCGATCGCCTGGTCAAGGCCAAGCGATTCCTGGTCGCGTGAGCCCAGCCGGCGCATGTTGACCGTCTGCTCTTCCGCCTCGCGCTTGCCGCAGACGAGGATGACCGGAACCTTGGCCAGCGAGTGTTCGCGGACCTTGTAGTTGATCTTCTCGTTGCGCAAATCCGCTTCCGCCAACAGCCCGGCGGCCTTCAGCTTTGCCACCACTTCGGTCGCATAGCCGTCGGCATCCGAGGTGATCGTCGCCACCACCACCTGCAGCGGCGCGAACCACAGCGGGAAATGGCCGGAATAGTTCTCGATCAGGATGCCGAGGAAGCGCTCCATCGAACCGCAGATGGCGCGGTGCACCATCACAGGCTGCTTCTTCTCGGAATCGGAGCCGATATAGAAGGCGCCGAACCGTTCCGGCAGGTTGAAGTCGACCTGCGTCGTGCCGCACTGCCATTCGCGGCCGATAGCATCCTTGAGCACATATTCGAATTTCGGTCCGTAGAAGGCGCCTTCGCCCGGATTGATCGAGGTCTTGATGCGATTGCCGGATCGTGTCCTGATCGTCTCCAGCACGCTGCCCATGATTGCTTCGGCGTGATCCCAGGCTTCGTCGGTGCCGACGCGTTTGTCGGGCCGCGTCGAAAGCTTGACGCTGATTTCGTCAAAACCGAAATCAGCATAGGTCGACAGGATCAGGTCGTTGATGCGCAGGCACTCCGCGGCCAGCTGCTCCTCGGTGCAGAAGATGTGCGCATCGTCCTGCGTGAAGCCGCGCACACGCATCAGCCCGTGCAGCGCGCCCGACGGCTCGTAGCGATGCACATTGCCGAATTCCGCAAGCTTCACGGGTAGATCGCGATAGGACTTCAACCCATGCTTGAAAATCTGCACATGGCCCGGACAGTTCATCGGCTTCAACGCGAAGACCCGGTCGTCATCGGTGTCGTCGCCGGCGACCGTCACCTTGAACATGGCGTCGCGATACCAGCCCCAATGGCCTGACGTCTCCCACAGGCTCTTGTCGAGCACCTGCGGCGCGTTGACCTCCTTATAGCCCTGCTCGTCGAGGCGGCGGCGCATGTAGTTGACCAAGTTCTGGAACATCTTCCAGCCCTTGGCATGCCAGAAGACGACGCCCGGTCCCTCTTCCTGGAAATGGAACAGGTCCATCTCGCGGCCGATCTTCCTATGGTCGCGCTTCTCGGCCTCCTCCAGCATCATCTGGTAGGCTTCGAGCTGCGCCTGGTCGGCCCAGGCCGTGCCGTAGATGCGGGTCAGCATCGGGTTGTTCGAATCCCCGCGCCAATAGGCGCCGGCCACCTTCATGAGTTTGAAGGCATTGCCGATCTGCCCGGTCGAGGCCATGTGCGGGCCACGGCAGAGGTCGAACCAGTCGCCCTGCGCATAGATCTTGAGATTCTGATCCTCAGGAATGGCGTCGATCAGCTCCAGCTTGTAGCGCTCGCCCTTGTCGGCAAAGACTTTTTTCGCCCTGTCGCGCGACCAGACTTCCCTGGTGAACGGCTTGTTGCGCGCGATGATCTCGCGCATCTTCTTCTCGATCACCGGAAAATCGTCAGGCGTGAACGGCTCGTTACGGGCGAAGTCGTAGTAGAACCCGTTCTCGATCACCGGCCCGATGGTCACCTGCGTTCCCGGCCACAATTCCTGCACGGCTTCCGCCAGCACATGGGCCGCGTCGTGGCGGATCAGCTCCAGCGCGCGCGGGTCGTCGCGGGTGACGATCTCGACCTTGCCGGACTTGCCGAGCGGATCGCTGAGATCGCGAACGGTGCCGTCGATCGCATAGGCGACCGCCTTCTTGGCCAGCGATTTCGAGATCGATTCGGCGAGGCCAGCACCGGTCATCGCCGCGTCGTATTCGCGGACGGAGCCATCGGGAAATGTCAGGGAAACGGAATTCAGCATATATATCTCCTATCCAGTCCCGCAAACGAGCGCGGGTGGTTGAAATCCATGTCGCCCAAAAGTGTATGGCGGTTTTGGGTTACGACATGCATAGGGAAAAGCCGGATGCGTCCGGCAGCGGCTGTCTTTTATGGACAGATTCCGCCTCCGTAAAGCCCGGCTCAAATTCAGCGTTCATTTGATGAGGAGCGGCAGGTCCTTCAGGAACGCGGCCCGGGTCTTGAGGCCCTTGGGCATGTCGGTGCGGTTGGTGTCGACGACAAGCCGCGCAAAGACGATCTGGCGGCCATCCTTTTGCGCCCAGCCGACGAACCAGCCGAGCGAACGCTTGTCCTGAACCTTGTCGACATCGTTGCGCAGCCTGGTGCTTCCGGTCTTGCCTTGCACCGTCCAGCCTCCGGCCTGGAAGGTCGGGATGATGGCTGATGTCATGTCGTAAGCCCTGGCCGAGACAGGCAGCTTGCGGGCCAGCAGCTTGCGCAGGAATTCGACCTGCTCGACCGGCGTGATCTTGAGCGAGGAATTCACCCAGGACTTGGTCAAACCATCATTCTTGCCGGGATTGCCGGAAACATCGGCGTTGCCGTAGTCGAATTTCGAGACATAACCGGCAAAACTCTCAGACCCAAGCCGGCGGGTGATTTCCCGGGAAAACCACAGGATCGAATCCCGCTCCCAGACCACCGGATCGACGGTCTTCTGATCCCGCTTCACCGCGTTGAATTCAGGCTTGTAATCCCAGCTCGGCGTGTGCTCGTCGCTCAGGATCCCGCTGTCATAGCCGATCAGCGACAACGGCACCTTGAACGTCGAAGCCGGGCTGAACCGCTCGTCGCACACCCCGTCCTGGTAGAGCCTTGCCGCTCGCCGCATCGGCGATCACCGTGCACTGCACGTCCCCCAGCGGCGCCGATTGCGCGCGCAGCGGAAATCCCAGCAGCCAGGCGAGCAGGAACAGTATCCCGGCAAAGATGAAGGGAAGACGGTCGAAATTGCGCATTTTCTGCTCGCTCCAGAAGGGGGTTCGGGAGCGGCTTAGCGAGGTCTCTTGTCTCGATTTTGTCTCAAATGCGCAGTCTTTGTGCAGGCTGTTGTTAACCCTACCGGATCGTAAACGGGCAGAGCCGGCGGGACCTGACTGACGCGATCACCCCTGCGCTTCGCCGCGCTTGCTGCCGATCCGCCAGTACCGCCATGGCGTGAACCAGACATAACGATCCTCCAGCACCTCCGGCACGAGGTCTATGCCATGCGTGCCGAATGGCCCGCAGCGCAGCACCCGGAAAAATCCCATCCAACCGCCCGCCCACAGGCCATGGCGGGCGATCGCCTCATGGGCATATTCCGAACAGGTCGGCAGATGCCGGCAGGAATTGCCGACAAAGCCCGACAATGTCAGCTGGTAGAGGCGCACGAGCGACGTGCCGAGGAGACGGCCCGGCGTCTTGCGCCATGGACCGGGCCAGTTACGGCCGCGTTTCGGCGGCCGGGCGATATGCGCATGCCCATGCTGGTCGCGCACCACAGTCTCCGTTTCGCTGTTCCCCCGCGATAGATGTGGGCTTCTACTGGAGAACGCAATCCCCGCGCCCTGCATGGCCCCACCGTCAAGGATGGAAACGACGAAACGGCTGCCAGTCAGCCGAAGCCACCCACCGGCCACGACTGGTCGGCTCTTCGTAACGCTTTTCATGCTGTCTTCTGTCACGCCATTGAAACGTTGCGATCCGCATGACATCGCCAAAGATGCTCAGCAACTGGATCATGGTCGGTCTCCTTTGATGCGATTAGACGGCCGCTGGCCTTCGCCTTCAAACGAGTATAATTTCCACTTCGGATAATCCTGGGTTATGCGAAATGAAGCGTGGGCGCCTGCCGCTGACGGCATTGAGGAGCTTCGAGGCGGCGGGCCGGCATCTGAGCTTCAGCCGGGCCGCCGAGGAGCTTTTCGTCTCACAGGCGGCGATCAGCCGGCAGATCCGGGAACTCGAAATCTTCCTGCGCCAACCCTTGTTCGAACGTCACCATCGCCGTGTCGAACTGACCGACACCGGACGGCGTCTGCTGGATCAGCTTGTCAGAAGTTTCGACGCTATCGATACCTTGCTTGGAGAACTGGTGGCGACACCGGCGCAGTCCGTGGTCCGTGTCAGTGTCGAGCCGTCGCTTGCATCCGTGTGGCTGGTGCCACGGCTCAACCGGTTTCGCCAATTGCGGCCTGACATCGACATCTCGCTCGAGGTCGATCCAAGGCTGATCGAGTTCCGCAGCGATCAGCCGGAGCTTGCTTTGCGCTTCAGCGCACATGCCACCGCGTGGCCGCGCAGCGAAGCCGAGCAACTTGCTTCGACAGTCGACTCACCTGTTCTGTCGCCGGCGCTGCTTGCCTCGGGCCCCGCCCTCGAGAGGCCGATCGATCTTGGTCGCTACACGCTTTTGCACGAGGAGAACCGCCAGGGCTGGGCGCGCTGGTTCGAAGCGGCCGGCGTGCCCGCCGACGCCGTGCCGGCGCGCGGGCCGATGCTGGCGGATGCGTCGCTTTCAAAGCAGGCCGCCTTGCTCGGACATGGCGTTGCACTGGGCGATCTCTTGCAGATCGGCGGAGAAGTCGCGTCCGGCGCGCTGGTCAAGCCGTTCGACATCGACGTCGCATCCGGCGCCTATTGGCTGGTGGCCAGAAGCTTGCGCGATCTGTCGGAGCCGGCCGCCGCGTTCGCGGACTGGGTACGCGGCGAATTTGCCGAAAGCAGACGTGCATTGTAAACGGTCGGTTGCCGGCCCTCAGGCTTCGGCGCGCTTCTCGATCTGGCCGATGGCGTCGACCACGGCGTCGAAAGTCAGCATGGTCGAGGCATGACGGGCCTTGTAATCGCGCACCGGCTCCAGATATCTGAGGTCCGCGAAGCGACCGTCCGGCGGGGCGCCATTTTCCTTGAGCATCTTCAGCATGGTGTCGCGCACCGCGCGCAATTCCTCGGCGCTCGCGCCGACGACATGTTGCGCCATGATCGATGACGACGCCTGGCCGAGCGCGCAGGCCTTCACATCATGGGCAAAGTCCGTGACCACGCCGTCTTGCATCTTGAGGTCGACGGTGACCGTGGAACCGCATAGCTTGGAGTGCGCCTTGGCGGTTGCGTCAGGATGATCGAGCCGGCCGATGCGGCCAATGTTCCCGGCAAAACCGAGAATTTTCGCGTTGTAGACCTCGTTTATCATTATTTTCCAATCCGTCGCCGCCAAGCGAACAGCGATTGCCGCTGTCGTGTCTTCCTTTCGCTCGCTATGACCTTATATAATGGTGGCAGTCCGGTATCGACAAGAAGACGAAAGCCAATGTCCTTGCCGGGAAGTTCACGCCGCTTACGGGGCTGGAAACAGGGCGAGTTTCCGACACCGAAAGGTCGTGGTCCGTTCAACTCGTTCCTCCGCCGAGAGGGACTACGGGAGACGCCTTTATGGATGCCGTCATCAAGAAGCTTATGCCACAGTCAGCCTATATGGAAAAGCCGGTCACCGACCGGCCGAGCGAAGCCGAAGTCGAAGCCGCCGTGCGCACGCTTTTGCGCTGGACCGGCGACAATCCGGACCGCGAGGGGCTGGTCGACACGCCGAAGCGGGTGGCAAAGGCCTACCGCGAAATGTTCGGTGGCTACGACATGTGCCCGGCCGACGAGCTCGGCCGCACCTTCGAGGAGGTCGCCGGCTACGATGATCTGGTCATCGTCAAGGACATAACATTCCATTCACATTGCGAGCACCATATGGTGCCGATCATCGGCAAGGCGCATGTCGGCTATCTTCCGGACGGCAAGGTTGTCGGCCTGTCCAAGATCGCCCGCGTCGTCGATATCTTCGCCCACCGCCTGCAGACCCAGGAGGCGCTGACGGCGCAGATCGCCGGCGTCATCCAGGACGTGCTCAATCCGCGCGGCGTCGCCGTCATGATCGAGGCCGAGCACATGTGCATGGCCATGCGCGGCATCCGCAAGCAGGGTTCAACCACGCTGACCTCGACCTTCACCGGCGTTTTCAAGGACACGCCCGAAGAGCAGGTCCGTTTCGTCACCATGGTGCGCGGCGGCGGGGTCTGATCGGCCCTCGCCGGCCATCAGACCATGATCCCGAAAAGTGGAGACCGGTTTTCGGACAAGATCATGGTCAAAGAGGAAAATGGACCGGCGATGTCGGCACTGGAATTTCCAAAAGCTCCGTCAGACAAGAAAGCGCTTGAGGAAGGCGCGGTGTTTTCGCCGCGCTTCGATGCAGCCGGGCTGGTCACGGTCATCGTGACAGACGCCGCGGACGGCATGCTGTTGATGGTTGCGCATATGAATGCGCAAGCACTGGCACTGACACTGGAGACCGGCATAGCCCACTACTGGTCGCGCTCGCGGGACGCACTTTGGAAAAAGGGCGAAACATCAGGCAATTTTCAGCATGTCGTCGAGATGCTCACGGATTGTGACCAGGATGCCATATGGTTGCGCGTCAAAGTATTGGGCCACGACGCAACCTGTCACACTGGCCGGCGTTCATGCTTTTATCGGACGGTGGGGCTGATCGATGGCAAGGGGACGCTTGCCGACGACGGCAGCAAGCCGCTGTTCGACGCGGAAAAAACGTATCGGAAACCACTAGCTTGAACCTTCTGCCTGACACCGACCACACGGATTCATCATTTCGATACGGCCCGCTCGTATAGTAGCCGTGGGACAAGGGAGATCATGATGCTCGAGTGGGCGTCATTGCGTAACAGACCAGATGTCAGGGAGGCCAACGGCCTGTCCTCGTCAGGCGGCGCGTCCGAAACGAACTCCCAGAAGAAAACAGGCATTTCGCTCGCCTTAGGTGGCGGGTGCGCCCGCGGCTGGGCGCATATAGGCGTGCTGCGCGCGCTCGACGAAGCCGGCATCGAAGTATCGATGATCGCCGGCACCTCGATCGGCGCGCTGGTCGGCGGCTGCTATCTCGCCGGCAAACTGGACGAACTGGAAGAATTCGCCCGCAGCCTGACCAAGCGCCGCATCTTCGGCCTGCTCGATCTCAATTTGCGCGGCAGCGGCCTGTTCGGCGGCATGAAGCTCGATGCAAGGCTGCGCGAGCACATGGCCGGCATTCGTTTCGAGGACCTTGCCAAGCCGTTCGTGGCGGTCACCTCCGAAATCCGCACCGGCCACGAAATCTGGCTGTCGAGCGGCTCATTGATCACCGCCATGCGCGCCTCCTATGCGCTTCCCGGCGTGTTCGAGCCGGTGAATTGCAATGGCCGCGTGCTGGTCGACGGCGCGCTGGTCAACCCCGTACCGGTTTCGGTCTGCCGCGCCTACGAGCAGCCGCTCGTCGTGGCGGTCAACCTTCACTATGATCTGTTCGGCCGTGCCGCGGTGATAAAACACAGCGCCGGCGAACTGGTCATCGAAAAGGACGCACCAAGGCCCGGCAAGGTCGACGCCGAGCACCAGTCGCATCAGACGCGGCTCGGCATTACCGGCGTCATGGTCGAGGCCTTCAACATCATCCAGGACCGCATTTCGCGTGCCAGGCTTGCCGGCGACCCGCCCGATATGTCGCTGCAGCCGAAGCTCAGCCATATCGGCCTGACCGAGTTCCACCGCGCCGACGAGGCGATCAACATCGGCTATCAGGCGACGATGGCCCAGATCGGCGAGTTGACCCGGCTGCAGACCGTTCTCGCCTGATCAAAACCTACGCACGCGCCGCATCGGTGATGCGAAACTGCACGGTGCGGTTGCCGTTCCAGTAATTTCCCGACAGCGAACCGGCGACGTGGATCGTCTTGCCCCGGTTCTTGAACAGAAATTCGCCAAGCGCGGTATCGACGGCGCGAAAGGCGATCGCCTGGATGCGGCCGCCGCTTTCCGATTGCAGCTCCACGCGGATGTGGTTGGTGCCGACCGGCCGCGCATCGGCTAGTCGGTGGCGCGGCAGCGCGAAAACGGGGGCAGCGTGCCCGGCACCGAAGGGTCCGGCCTTCTCCAGCGCATCGAGCAGGCTGAGCGTCGCGCCTTCAGCGGCAAGCGCACCGTCTATGGCCAGGCTTTCCTCGCCCTGCAGGCGGAACACGTCGGCTGCCGCCCGCTCTTCGAAAAACGCCCTGAGCTCACCAAGCTTCGCCCGCTCGACGGTGATGCCCGCCGCCATGCCATGGCCGCCGCCCTTGACGATCAGCCCCGCAACGGCCGCCTCGCGCACCAGCCGGCCGAGGTCGAAACCCGAGACCGAGCGGCCCGAACCGGTGCCGATGCCCACAGTGTTGAAGGCGATGGCGAAGGCCGGCCGGCGGGCGTGGTCCTTCAATCGCGAAGCGAGCAGGCCGACAATACCCGGATGCCAGCTGTTGCTGGCGGTGACGACGATAGCCGGGCCATTGCCGCCGGCAAGCTCTGCATCGGCCTCGGCGCGCGCCGCCGCGAGCATCTCCTGCTCCATCAACTGCCGTTCCTGGTTGAGCCGGTCGAGCGTCTCGGCAATGGTGCGCGCCTCCACCGGGTCGTCGGTCGCAAGCAACCGGCTGCCAAGTGCGGCATCGCCGATGCGTCCGCCGGCATTGATGCGCGGACCGATCAGATAGGCCAGATGGAAAGTGCTGATCGGCTCGCCGATGCGCGACACCCGTGCCAGTGCCGCCAGCCCTTCATTCTTCTGCTGGCGCGCCATCTGCAGCCCCTTGACCACGAAGGCACGATTGACGCCGGTCAGTGGCACCACGTCACAAACAGTGGCCAATGCCACGATATCGAGCAGCGAAAGCAGGTCTGGCGGCGTAGCATCGGGCATGCGGCTACGCAGGATCCTGGCCGTCTGCACAAGGGCGAGGAAGACCACGCCGGCGGCACAGAGATGGCCCTGCCCGGAAAGGTCGTCGTCGCGATTGGGATTGACGACAGCGATTGCCGCCGGCAAGGCACCGCCGACCTGGTGGTGGTCGAGCACCACGACGTCGGCCCCGGCCTCGTTGGCGGCATCGATGGAAACGGCGCTGTTGGTGCCGCAATCGACAGTGACGATCAGTGTCGCACCACGCGAAACAAGTTCGCGCATGGCGTCGGGGTTGGGGCCATAGCCCTCGAAAATACGGTCCGGGATGTAGATTTCCGACGGCACCGAGAAATGCGTGAGGAACCGCTTCAGCAACGCCGACGAGGCGGCGCCGTCGACATCATAGTCGCCGAAGATCGCCACCTTTTCCCTGGCCATCACTGCGGCGGCGATGCGGGCCGCCGCCCTGTCCATGTCGGTCAGCGATGCCGGATCCGGCAGAAGATCGCGGATCGTCGGGTCGAGAAACCGCTCGGTTTGTTCGGCGGTGACACCACGGCCGGCAAGCACCCGCGCGACGATGTCGGGCACGCCATGGCCTTGCGCGATGGCGAGCGCAATCATGTCCTGGCGTTCTGTCAGCCGATGTTCCCAGGAAACCCCTGATACCGACTGCCTGACATCGAGGAAGAGGCGTTTTTCGCCGGTCATACGCTTTGCCAACTCATCGTTGGCCGCACGACAATGCATGCCGCCCATAAGTGCGCAGCGGTTTTGAGGCCACGACCCGCATTGGCAACAATTTCAAGCGCGTCACGTTCACGCGACGCTCTATAGGCCAAAGGCGGGCAAAGCCATGCGATTCACGGGTGTGCGCCGTCCCGGAATAGGTCAAGAAAACTGCGCTTTCCGCTTTTCAGCCTGTCGCCTAAGCCATTCGTCGGCCGCATCGCCCATCGTCTTTTCCACACCGTCCTTGAGCCAGGCCATGAAAGGCCGGTCGAACATGAATGCGTTGCCGCATTCCCGGATGAGAAAGCGACGCACATTCTGGGTGTTGCGATAGGACTTTGTGATGGCGGTGGCACGCGAAATCGGATCCGCATGCCAGTCGAACGGTTTCATCGTCAAATCCCTGCAGCCATCATCGGATGCGCCCGAATGGCTAACAATTGCAAGGCGGCTTCGCAAGCGAGCGTCAGAACTTATCCAGATCCTGATGGCGGGCCTTGATCTCGCGCACCGTCCGCGACGACGAGCGCAGCACGATCGTGTGGGTGGTGATGTAATTGTGGCCGAACTTGACGCCAGCCAGCATGTTGCCGTCGGTGACACCGGTGGCCGCGAACAACACATCGCCGCGCGCCATGTCCTCCGTCCGATAGACCCGTTTCGGATTGGAAATACCCATCTTTGCCGCGCGAGCAACCTTTTCCGCCGTGTCGAGGATCAGTCTGCCCTGCATCTGGCCGCCGGTGCAGCGCAGCGCGGCAGCGGCCAGCACGCCCTCGGGTGCTCCGCCAGTGCCCAGATAAATATCGATGCCGGTTTCTTCCGGGTCCGTGGTGTGGATGACGCCGGCGACATCGCCATCGCCGATCAGCCGGATCGCGGCCCCCGTGGCGCGCACGGCATCGATCAGCTTGGCATGGCGCGGCCGGTCGAGAATGCAGGTGGTGATTTCCGATACAGCGACGCCCTTGGCCCGAGCGAGGCTGGCGATGTTCTCAGCCGCCGAGGCGTCGATGTCGATGACGCCGTCCGCATAGCCCGGACCGATGGCGATCTTGTCCATGTAGACGTCCGGCGCGAACAGCAGGCTGCCCTTTTCGGCGATTGCGATGACCGCGAGTGCATTGGGCAGGTTCTTGGCGCAAATCGTCGTGCCTTCGAGCGGATCGAGCGCGATATCGACGGCCGGACCTTTGCCAGTGCCGACTTCCTCGCCGATGTAGAGCATCGGCGCCTCATCCCGTTCGCCTTCGCCGATCACCACCGTGCCCTTGATGGAAAGCCGGTTGAGCTCCTGGCGCATGGCATCCACGGCTACCTGGTCGGCCGCCTTTTCGTCGCCGCGCCCGCGCAGCCTGGCGGCCGCGACGGCGGCTCGTTCGGTGACGCGCACCAGTTCCATGGTGAGTATCCGGTCAAGGCCGGCGACGATGTTCTGGGCCACATTCATCTGGTGATTTCCTCGTTGGCAATGCGGCCCCCGCCGGAGGCGGGCCTGTTTTGTCAAACGAGCATGACAACGGCAAGACCTGCGGAAGATTTTATCGAATAGTCAGCAATATCAATCGATTAAATCGCATTTTTGAAACAAGGCCAGCCGGCCGCAATGAACCGGGCCGGCCTTGAAAAGCGAAAGTTAGACCTCTTTGGCGCTAGAAAACCGCAAGATATTTGAGCAGCGAAATGATGCCGATTATGAGGACGATAACCTGCACGATCTGCCTCATCCGGCCGTCGAGCGGCAGGCGCTGAACAAGATAGAGAACGAGGATGATGACGAGGAATGTGATCAGGATGCTAATCAAGGCGGATGAAGCCACAGTGCCCTCCTTAAAAATGATGTGCTGAAACAAGGAAACGAGCCGGCAAACCCGGCCCTATCGCGCCGTGGTCAATACCAGCGGCGCGACGTATCGTTCGTCGACTGACCTATGGCGAAACCGGCCATAAAGCCGAGCAAACCGATCACGCCGACCAGGGCAGTCGTCGTACCGGGGTTTTCGCGCGCTACTTCCGAGACGGACTGAGCCTGGCTGCGCAGTTGTTGCGCCGTACGCGAAGCGCGGCTCGCGGCCGTGTCGTACAACTCGGACGCCTGTTCGCTGGCGTCATCGAGCATTTCCGCGCCCCGCGCCGAAATGCTCTTGTTGATCTTGGTGATCTCCTTGCGCAAATCGGCAATCTGCTTTTCCAGCGTCTTCTGGATGTCGTCGATATTAGGGGTGTCGGACTTGTTGGCATCGGCCATGAAGCGGTTCCTCTGGTTGCTGACCAAGAGAACGGCGACGACACCAATTCGTTCCCGTGTGGCGGCTGTCCCCACCAGACCGGACCTCAATGCCTGCGGGATTCCTGTCCCGCAGGGCCTATCGGGCAAAAGCTACCCTGCCCGCTCGATGCGGATGACCTGCGGCTTGTCGGTCAGATGGCCATCCTTGGTGATGCCATCGACGGCCTTGCGCACAGCGGCCTCGGTCGTCTCGTGGGTGACGAGGATCACCGTCTTCTGTGCAGCCGCCTCGCCATTGACCGCGTGCTGAACGATCGATTCCAATGAAATATCATTATCGGCCATGCGCTTGGCGATTGCCGCGAACACGCCGATGCGGTCATGCACGGTCAGCCGGATGAAATAGCCGCCGGCATGGCTGCGCATCTGCGCCTTCTTGTAGGGTTTCAGCTCCTTCGCCGGCCGTCCGAAGACCGGACCATGCTGGAAGCCTGGCCGGCTCTTGGCGATGTCGGCGATGTCGCCGATGACGGCCGAGGCGGTGGCGTTGCCGCCGGCACCGGGGCCCGACAGAAGCAGCTCGCCCAGAATATCGGTCTCGATCGCCACCGCATTGGTGACGCCATGCACCTGCGCGATGACCGATGCGGTCGGCACCATGGTCGGGTGCACGCGCTGCTCGATGCCGCTCTCGGTGCGCTGGGCGACACCCAGCAACTTGATCCGGTAGCCAAGATCGGCGGCCGCGCGGATGTCGGCCTGGGTGATGTTGGAGATGCCCTCCATATAGATGTCATTGGCGGCGATCCTGGTGCCAAAGGCAAGGCTGGTCAGGATCGACAGCTTGTGCGCGGTGTCGTGGCCCTCGATGTCGAAGGTCGGATCGGCTTCGGCATAGCCCAGCCGCTGCGCGTCCTTCAGGCAAGCATCGAACGAGATGCCCTCGGCCTCCATGCGCGTCAGGATGTAGTTGCAGGTGCCGTTGAGGATGCCGAACACGCGGGTGACCGAATTGCCGGCCATCGCCTCGCGCATGGTCTTGATGACGGGAATGCCGCCCGCCACCGCCGCCTCGTAGTTGAGCAGAACACCCTTTTTCTCGGCGATCTCGGCCAGCGCCACGCCATGCTTGGCCAGCAGCGCCTTGTTGGCGGTGACGACGTGACGGCCGGCTTCGAGTGCCGTCTTCACCGATGAGCGCGCCGGGCCCTCGTCGCCGCCGATCAGTTCGACGAACACGTCGATTTCTGCGGTCTGCGCCATCTTGACCGGATCGTCGAACCACTTTGCCGAGCTCAGATCGACGCCGCGATCACGCTTCTGGTTGCGCGCCGAGACGGCGGTGACGATCACGTCACGGCCGCACTGGCGGGTCAGTTCCACCGCCTTGTCGCGCAGCACGCGCGCCACCGACGCGCCAACGGTGCCGAGGCCGGCAATTCCAACACGCAATGCTTCAGCCATGTCCGGCGACGTCCCTCAAAGTCAGATCGAATTTGCGTGCGGCAAGCTACCGGTGAGCGGAGAGCGGCACGACATTGTTGGGCTGCTTGGCGCTGGTCGACAGGAAGCGCTTGATATTGCGCGCCGCCTGCCGGATCCTGTGCTCGTTCTCGACCAGAGCAACGCGCACGAATTCGTCGCCATGCTCGCCGAAGCCGACACCGGGCGCCACGGCCACGTCGGCATGTTCGATGAGCAGCTTGGAGAATTCGAGCGAGCCGAGATGCTTGAACGGCTCCGGAATCGGCGCCCAGGCAAACATCGAGGCCGCCGGTGCAGGAATGGTCCAGCCGGCGCGGCCGAAGGCGTCGACCATCACGTCTCGGCGCTTGTGGTAGATGTCGCGCACCTCGGCGATGTCGGCGCCGTCGCCGTTGAGCGCGTGCGCCGCCGCCACCTGGATCGGCGTGAAGGCGCCGTAATCGAGGTAGGATTTCACCCGCGTCAGCGCCGAGATCAGCCGCTCGTTGCCGACGGCAAAGCCCATGCGCCAACCGGGCATCGAGAAGGTCTTCGACATCGAGGTGAATTCGACGCAAACGTCGATCGCGCCAGGCACCTGCAACACCGAAGGCGGCGGATTGCCGTCGAAATAGATCTCCGAATAGGCAAGGTCGGACAGGATGATGATGTCGTTCTTCTTGGCGAAGGCGACCACATCCTTGTAGAAATCGAGCGAGGCGACCAGCGCCGTCGGGTTCGACGGATAGTTGAGGATCAGCGCCAGCGGCTTCGGGATCGAATGCTTGACCCCGCGCTCGAGCGCCGGGATGAAGCCGTCGTCCGGCTCCACCTGCAGCGAGCGGATGACGCCACCCGACATGATGAAGCCGAAGGCATGGATCGGATAGGTCGGGTTCGGGCACAGGATCACGTCGCCGGGCGCCGTGATCGCCTGTGCCATGTTTGCGAAGCCTTCCTTCGAGCCAAGCGTGGCCACCACTTGCGTGTCGGGGTTAAGCTTCACGCCGAAGCGCCTGCCATAGTAGGCGGCCTGGGCGCGACGCAGGCCCGGAATGCCGCGCGACGAGGAATAGCGATGCGTGCGCGGGTCGCGCACGACCTCGCACAATTTGTCGACGATAGCCTTGGGCGTCGGCAGGTCCGGATTGCCCATGCCGAGGTCGATGATGTCGGCGCCACGCGATCGGGCGCTGGCCTTGAGCCGGTTGACCTGCTCGAACACGTAAGGCGGAAGCCGGCGAACCTTGTGAAATTCTTCCATGGCAGTTCCAGACAGCGAAGGGGGTGTTGGGCGCGCGCTATATACTTATTTGCAGGTAGGGTCGAGGGTAGGGTCGCATTTGGCTTCGATCTGCTTCAGCGTTTCGTCGCCATGCTTCTTGGCCAGATCCGTCAGCGCCGCCTGGTTGGCGACCTTCGGGCCGCCGCCCTTTGCCGCCTGCGCATTCTCATCCGCCTTCAATTGCGCGAGCTTGGCGTTCTTCTCGGCTTCGGTGAACTGCGACGCCGCCACTTGCGGCTTGATGTTCAGGTTCGGAAAGGTGCCGGTATCCTTCGGCCCCGTACCCGCAGCGACAGGCGTCGGGCCATTCGTGTTGGTGCTCGAGCACCCGGCAATCCCCATGAGGACGATCGCCACGCCGATGCGGCAAAAACGTCCGGCACCGAAAAAAACAGTCTCGCCAATATTAATCGTCATATTGTTTCCCTGGCAGCCGAGGTAGAGCGAGATTGGCCCGGTCGGATGTCCCATGTTAATATGTCAAGAAAAGGCCTCGGGAGGAACCCCGCCAACCATGTCCAAAACACCCGATTCGGGCAAAGCGGAAGATGACGAGCCTTCGACCGTCGAGCAATATCTGGTGAAGGACCCGGAACGCTTCGCCCTGAACATGGCGCGCATGATCGAGCAGGCCGGCAAGGCAGCTTCCGCCTGGGCTGAGCCGCGCGAAAAAGGCGACGTGCGCGACCATGTCGCCGAGCCCGTTGTCGATATGGTGAAGACCTTTTCCAAGCTCAGCGAATACTGGCTTGCCGATCCGCAGCGCGCGCTGGAAGCGCAGACGCGGTTGTTCTCCGGCTATATGACGGTCTGGGCCAACGCCATTCAGCGCACCAGCAACGCCGCGCAAGACACCGAAGACGCGGTCAAGCCGGAGCGCGGGGACAAGCGCTTCCTCGACCCGGAATGGGGCCGCAACGCCTTCTTCGATTTCCTCAAGCAGGCCTATCTCGTCACCTCGCGCTGGGCGGCCGATCTGGTCGAGCACGCCGAAGGTCTGGACGAGCACACCCGCCACAAGGCCGGGTTTTACGTCAAGCAGGTGTCCAACGCCATCTCGCCGTCGAATTTCATCCTGACCAATCCGGAACTGTTCCGTGAAACCGTCGCCTCGAACGGCGAAAACCTGGTGCGCGGCATGAAGATGCTGGCCGAGGACATCGCCGCCGGCAAGGGCGACCTGAAGCTGCGGCAGGCCGACTACTCCCCCTTCGAGATCGGCCGGAACATCGCCACCACCCCCGGAAAGGTGGTCGGCCGCAGCGACGTCGCCGAAATCATCCAGTACGACCCGGCGACCGAGATGGTGCTCAAGCGGCCCCTGCTGATCTGCCCGCCATGGATCAACAAATTCTACATCCTCGATCTGAACCCGCAGAAGTCCTTCATTCGCTGGGCGGTTGAACAGGGCCACACCGTGTTCGTCATCTCCTGGATCAATCCGGACGAGCGCCACGGCACCAAGAGCTGGGAAGCCTATATCCGCGAGGGTCTGCAATATGGCCTCGACACGGTCGAGAAGGCCACCGGCGAACGCGACGTCAACGCGATCGGCTATTGCGTCGGCGGCACGCTTTTGGCGGCGGCACTGGCGCTGATGGCGCAAGAGGGCGACGACCGCATAAAATCGGCTACGTTCTTCACCACGCAGGTCGACTTCACCCATGCCGGCGACCTGAAAGTGTTCGTCGACGAAGAACAGGTCGCCGCTGTGGAAAAGTCGATGAGCGAAAAAGGCTATCTCGACGGCACCAAGATGGCGACCGCCTTCAACATGCTGCGCTCAGGCGACCTGATCTGGCCCTATGTCGTCAACAACTATATGCGCGGCAAGGATCCCCTGCCCTTCGACCTGCTCTACTGGAATGCCGATTCCACCCGCATGGCGGCGGCCAATCACTCTTTCTACCTGCGCAACTGCTATCTCGAGAACAACCTTTCGCAAGGCACGATGGAACTGGCGGGCCACACGGTTTCGCTCGGGGACATCACCATCCCGGTCTACAACCTCGCCTCCAAGGAAGATCACATCGCGCCGGCGCTTTCGGTGTTCCTCGGCTCGAAATATTTCGGCGGCGCGGTCGAGTATGTGATGGCCGGGTCGGGTCATATCGCAGGGGTCGTCAATCCGCCGGCATCCAACAAATACCAGTATTGGACCGGGGGTACGCCGACGGGCGACTTCAGCCAGTGGATAGCCAATGCCACCGACCATCCAGGATCCTGGTGGCCGCACTGGCAAGACTGGATAGAGGCCAAGGACAACACCCGCGTGCCTGCCCGCAAACCGGGCAAGCATATGAAAACCTTGGGTGATGCTCCCGGCACCTATGTGAAAGTACGTGTGTAACGGACTGTAATGTGTGGTGAGTTGACGGACCGCCAAAAGCGGGCGAAATGGTGTCGTCAACCATCAAGCGGCCGTAATTCGGCAATCACCGCAAAAATACTTTCAGGCTTGCGGATTTGACACAGGTCTCGTTTCCGGATCGGAGACAAAGGTCACCCTGGCATCGACGCATGCGTGTGGCGCCAAGGATATACCGACCGGACATCGAGGGGGAATTTGACTTTGAAATCAGCAGGATGGAGCCTCGCAAAGGGAGAACGCCGCGCCATTGTGGCAGCGCTCTGCTCCTTGCTTCTGGCCTCCTGCACTTCGGCTGGCGACCCGACAATGTCGGTCGGAATGCCCGGTTACAATGCCACCGCATCGGACATAAACGCGGCCTCCAGCGGCAAGGCGATCGCCTCCGATTCGTCTGATATCACGACCGAGCAGACGACGGTGATGACGGCAAGCGATACGGCGCTGCCTGAAAAAGTCGCCTACGTGCCTATGTCCAAACCGGGAGCTGCCTTTCCGCTGATCACGCCGGCGGGCGCCGAAACCATCGTTGGAAACACGCCGCAATCGCTGACGCAGCAGGCACAGACCGCGCAGCAAACCGACGCGGTCGCCCAGCAGATTGCCGCGGTCGACGGCGATGTGGCGGCGCCGAAGCCCGCTTCCGCTCCGGCCATGAACAACCCGGTCTATGTGACGGCTGGCGAGATGCCGCAGGCCGAAGCACCAAAGAAGAAAGGCTTCCTCGCCTCGATGTTTGGCGCAACGCCAGCCTCGGCGACACCAGCCCCCATCATCAGCAACGCCCGGACGGGCGAGCAGCCCCCGGCGCAGGCAAAAGCGGCGCCACCAGCGGCAAAGCCGATCATCACGCTTGCCTCGGCCAGTTCCACGGCCAAGCCGGCGCAGCTGGCTTCGCTCGGCGGCGATACCGGCCACGTCACTGGCAGCGATGCCCTGCCCGGCGTGCGCCAAACGGCCCTGTTCGAGATCAAGCGCAAGTCCGGCCTCGATGACGAAAGCGACGTCGACCTCAACGAGGATGAGGGGCCAATCGGCGGCTCCTATCAGGTTGCGTCAGCCGCCGGCATGGCCCGGTTGGCGCCCAACGGGCTGCTCAAGCAGAACGAGAGCGTCGACGTGGCCTGCCTGAAGCCGTCGCTGGTGCGTGTGCTGAAGACGATCGAAGGCCACTACGGCCGCAAGATGACGGTGACGTCAGGCTATCGCGACCCGGCCCGCAACCGGCGCGCCAACGGCGCCAAAAATTCGCTGCACATGTATTGCGCCGCCGCCGACATCCAGGTGCCCGGCGTTTCGAAATGGGAACTGGCGAGCTACATCAGAAGCATGCCCGGCCGCGGCGGCGTCGGCACCTACTGCCACACAGAATCGGTTCACGTCGACGTCGGCCCCGAGCGCGACTGGAACTGGCGCTGCCGCCGGCGCAGCGGCGGTGACGGCTAGCGCGGATCTGAGATCGGCTGGCGGCCAAGATCGTTCCGTTGGGCATCCCGAATATCGGATTGGCCGAAGCCTTCCCAACTTCATCATTCCGGAGCAGAGCGATGCGGCGTCCCCGCTAATCGTCAAGCTCGCCAACTTCGGGAAATCGTTGATTTGGCAGGCCCGGAAAAAAGTTGTCCAAGGTGGCACCTGACGGGTTGCCGGTTGCGCACAACGCCAGTATAAGCCGCTTCGTCTGAGCGCGCCCATCGTCTAGCGGTTAGGACACCGCCCTTTCACGGCGGTAACAGGGGTTCGATTCCCCTTGGGCGTACCAGATCTTTCAACGACTTAGCCGAATCTGTACCCCATTCGTCACATAAGCGTCGAATAAGCGCAGCGAATTTCAGCGGACGTTCGCGCACAAACCGAATCAACGTGACTGAGAAAAGCCCGCCACCGTGAGGTAGCGGGCCAAACGCGACAGTTCAGGCTGCGCCGCCTTCCGAAGCGTTGACCGCCTCTTCCAATACTTCTTCCGGTAGGAACGACCAGAGCAGCGCGTCAATGTCCTCATGCTTGGTCCGCGATTATGTCGGGTGCGAGCAGATCGAAGTTGGCTTGGTGGACTGGATAACCAGCAAGTAGCAACAAGGAAACCTTTTTCGGGGTTAGGAATTAAGGCCATATGGCCCGCTTCTTCTTTGATCTAACGGACGATGGCGAAGTGTTTCCCGACCCTGAAGGCACCGAGCTTAAAAGCCGGAAAGCCGCTGAAGATGAGGCAGCAACAGCGTTACTCGAAATAGCCAAAGACCAGATGCCGGAAACTTTCAGGAAAGTTGCCATCCGTGTCCGCGACCACACCAGCAAGCCGCTATTCACCGTGAAGGTCACGTTCGAGTGGGTGCGTGAGCTGCCCGATGGATGAGGACATCGCCTTAGAGCTATTCATTATGGCGGCGCACCGACGCCAGCGACATGCGGTCGCTGAGGCAGACAACATGCTTTCGGCCATCGCGGACACGCGCCGCACAATCGCAGAGTCGCGCAAGCTGCTAGAAGGACTAACCGACACGTCAGGCCTTAAGTGGGTAGCACCGGCCCAGTAGTGTTCCACCGGATGAACTCGACTTCCCTTCCGGTCACATCCCGCACGGCTTTCAAAAGCACCTCATGTAAGACGCGTGTCTGTCTGTAGTGGTCGCAGTGCGGCGATATGAACGGCTTGACGATGCTCAGGTGCAGCGCTTCCGCTGCCACCAGAAAGCGCTCGATTTCAACCTGTGATAACTGCTTGGAAGGTTTCGATCGGGCCATTTGTGCGAACTCCGTTTGAGGGGATCGCCGCAACGGAAGGATTATATTCCTCATCGCCATCGGGCTGGCAAGCGACCGTAGTCGGCCCGTTCAAGCAGCCGAGCATCGAGCGCGAGCATCAGCGGCTAAAGCGACCTAGCACCCGGATCGACCTTTCTTGATTTGTGAAGCCTTGGCTTCGGCAGCAAGGCGTTGTTCTCGAAGTCGGGCAGTTTTTGTATCTCGCGCCTCTCTCTCGGCCGCGTTAGCAATCTTTGCCTCACGGTCTGCGCGCTCCAACCGGTCTTTGTCGACGCTCCGCTGGGACAGTTTGGCCTCCTGCAGAAGAACCTTCAATTTACAGTTTGCTAAAATGTTCCCATCAATTTTGTCGCCCTGAGGGAGCAGTGACGGCCTTCCGATGTTCTGCTCCGCCAGGGGAACCGAGCGCGATCCAAACTTCCTTTTCGGAGCGTGTTCCAGTGGGTCCGCCCCCACTGGCGGGCAGAGGCGGACCCGGCCGGGGCTTGGAGCCTCGGCCCGGCAGCGGGGGACGCTGCCGCCATTTCCAACCCCCCTCGATATATCAGGTTCCGCTATTACACAAAAAGCCCCCACCGTTCGGCAGCGGGCCAAACCTTGGATGGAAATCAGATCACCAGCAGGGTTCGAACAGTGGCCAATTCACCGGTCCGTCCCGTGCCACTGAATGAACGACGCATCCTTAGGGGCCGGAACTTTGATGCAATAGCGAAGTTCGAGAGGAGATATTTTCGCAGCAGGCACGCAATGAACGGGATCGTAAACGACATCCTGGCCGAGGTGGCAGAGATACTTCCGTCGCTATCACCGGACGAAAAAGATTTGCTGCCGAAACTGCCAGTCGACGCGCCCAATTTTCCCAACGACCTGGAACCAGTGATTCGAGCGGAGACGCCACCCCCGAAGCAGAAAGCAGAAACCGCAGACCGTCACTGCGACGGGAAGCCGCCTCAAGGCGAAGCCTGATGTCGGACGACGGGCGGAACCGAGTTCGGGAAGGCGCGTTGCTCACCAGCGCCACGTCACGAAAGGCCGGAGCAATGGTGGACAATCTATCTCGCAGGCAAGAACAGCGTGGCACGCGAAGACTCATGGCGTGGGGCGTGGCGGTTATCGCCGTCCTTTTTCTAGGCCTGATAGCATTCTTTGTACTCACGCCTTTATCGAACGGCTCTTGGCAGACAGCACCGTTCAAGCGTGCTCCTGAGCAAAACCAGGGCGGTAATGCGCCAGCGGACACGTCACCCAGCCCAGGCGTGAAAAAAGACCCTCAGGAAAATACTGAAATGCCCGAGCAGCAGTAGTGGGGTGGGAACAAATCCGCACCGGTCTGGAAAACTTCTTTCGGGGCTGCCGGGCGATTTTAACAAAGAACTCGCCCGCCGACCTTTCCCGCGCGGACCTTCTGGTAATGCTCCTACGAGCGGCCCTGATGCTCCGAAACGTAACCGGCCCAGCGCTTGACCCGAGGGTCCAAGAGCCCTTGTCGGGCGTGGCGGAAGAAATGGGGCTCACGAGGGCGGACCTCATCCGAACCATAGTGAGCGATTGGCTTGTCGCTAATGCGTATCTGCCGGTTCCGCATGCATTGGACGAGGACAGCACTGTGGAAGGAAACGCAGAAAGTGAAGGTGGCAGGATCACATTGGTGAAAGATTACATTCGCCAAACCACGTTGCGCGGCTCTCGCCCGAGCAGCGTCAAGAGCCTCCGCCGACCTGTCAGAGCCGATGACAAGACCTGTGGGTCCGACAACATCTGCCGCGAGAAAGGCGACATCCCCGGCGCCGCTCCCCACATCAAGGACATGCATTCCCGCTCGGAGACCAGCTCGCCGTAGGTAATCCCGTGTCAGCGGGTCAACCAATGTCGCCTGCGTCGCCAGCCTTTTTAGTTCTCTTTCCGAATGCCCAGTTCGTATTCGTGCTGACGTTCGCTTGTCATACTGGTGTCCCCCCGGATGAAAAAGCACAACAAGTTAGAGCTCGAATGCAGGCCCTTGGCGCACTCTAAAGCCGAGCGGCTCATCTGCACTTTAGAGATGTCTAACATAAATGGCGGCTGAAAGGGTGTCTAGGCGCATCCTCATTGGACCTCCCAGAAGTCCTTCAGCGAGGCGAACCCGCCGTGCCGGCCCAGCACGACGGTTTTTTCGAAAGTGGCTACATCCTGAGAATCGACCGCTATGCATCAACCTGGGACAGGAAAGTCCCAACGGAAGGTCAGCAGCCTTCCGTGGTCTTTTTCATCTGGCCAGGAGCAGCCGAGTTAGCATCGGTATCCTGTTGACCTGGCGCTGCCTGCTTGGCGCTGCCAGTTTGTTGACCCGGAGCGCAGTCCTTGGCGGAGTTCGAGTTCGTTCCACTCGTGGTGGTCGAATCCGTGCCCTGATCGGTCGTAGTGCTCGGCATGGTCTTGGTTGTCGAGGTCGACGATCCGCCTGTGGTCGTGTCGGTCGATTGCGCAAATGCGAGGCCAGTTGACAGTGCCATAATGGCTGAAGCGAAAAGAACCTGTTTCATGATCAACTCCATTTCGGAATGTCCCTTTGGTACCGAACTTCGCTGCGGCACGACGGTTCCAAGAAAAATGGGCAATCCAGAGGTCCGCACCTGGGATTGCCCTATGGCCCGCCACTGGGAAGCTCTCTGCCGTTATCTTCAACGAAGACCTGTCTTCCGCGATCACACCATAGGCTAACGCGGTCACACGGGTCATAATCCTGCTACAAAGTGGTCGATTCCTCAGGGATGTAGCCGCTCCAAGAGCCCGCCGCAGGTCGCCCCCGTGGCGGGCTTTTCAATTGCACGGTCGAGTTGGGTTCTCGGCACTGCGATGATGAGAAAGCCCCGCAGTGGTGGTAAGCCCGTATTTATTGCCTGGTTTCCCGGCTTTAAACAGCTGACTTCGCGGTGTGCGGATTCGGGCAAAAAGCCGGATTCTGCCTGATGAAGGCGAAGGCGAGCCACCACGGTCAAAGAGTGGGTGTTGCAACCCCCTCAAGCGCAATTATCCTGGTATTGGCGCAACGCTTCCGGATTTCAATAAGGCGGGCGTATTCCGGCGAATTGTACCAGCCCATCAATGACGTCATGTCGGGGAACTCGATAATAACCAAACGGTGTGGCTCCCAATCACCCTCCAAAACCTTGGTCGCACCGCCACGACCTAGATATCTCCCACCATAACGCTCCTCGGTGGCTGGCACATCGCGCCGGTATTCCTCGAAGACGGCAGCATCCTTTATGTCTACATCCGCGATCAGATAGGCGGCCATTTGCGCTTCCTTCTCCTCGACGGCGCCCGATCGTTGCGCTCCGGTGCCGGGGTGGGGCCTGTCGGTTAAGACAACTCTCTTCTGCGCTTCAACCGGCATCCGCCAATGCGAAGTCAAAAGCCGGTTACAATCCACGGGTTGGAGTCGTACCCGAGGCGCGGCTCTGCCTTTGCGCCGCTATCTTCCGGTTTGGCGGTTCCGGTGAAACCGCAGTCCAGATTTGGAACGGGCTTCTTGGCTGACGGGTTGGTGGAACACAAGGCGGCGGCGTCACTGACCGCCACCTTCTTTTCCTTGGCAACAGCGACACCAGCCGTAGCGAAAACGACAGCCACGCAAAATACAGCCACTCTCATTTGAACCCCCATATTGCACCCGACAGATGGTCGGACATGACCTAGCGTCACCTTAATATTAGCACTACGAAATATATTATCTAGCCCCGTGCCATCAAAAGCAGGCTGAGTGCCAAGCTTGCATCGTGACCGCCAAAACCGGTGCCGATCTGGACACCAGCCGGCATGAGTCGCATTCTGCTCGTGGAGAAGGATGTGGATCGACAAAAAACAGGGGCTGATCAGGCCAAACGCTGGCGGGACCGGGCCCTGCGCAGTCGCCGCAGGCGTCTGTCACACAACATTGTGTCGTGGGCGCTGATCCTCATGGCGATAACCATTCTCGGTGGTCTGATCGCGCTCAAGGCGTACAAGTAAGCAGAGCCCCAGCGCGCGAGGCTATCAGGCCACAGCCTAGCCGCTGCCAAGCAGCGGCACGGTAACGGTTGTCGCGTAGTTGATCGGGAAGGAACTGAAGTAGGGGAAGTCGATGACGAAGGCATAGGCCGCGGTCAGATGCGCCATGCGGAAGCCGCCGCTCACGGGGTCGATGGCGATCGTGACGTTCACGTCTTTAAACCCCAAGGCCTGCAATTTCTGCGTGGCGATCGATTGAATGTCGGCCTGGGTCAGCGTGTTCTTAAGCTGCAGCGAGCGCGCTGACGTCTCCAGCGTATAGCGAACACTGGAGACCGAGTGCATCGACCAGCCAAAAGCGAAGATCCCGAACAGCAGCATGACGAGGAAGGGGGCGATCAGCGCGAACTCCAGCCCGGCCCCGCCCGATCGATCCTGCCGGAACGCGCTTACCCTAGCGGACACGGATCATCTCCTGGTGACCGATTACAGTGGAAGTGGCAAATGGGCCGAAGGCAATTGGCGGCACCCAGGTGGCCGATGCCTGGATCTGGACATAGACCGACGGCACCTTCGGCCCACTGCACAAGGTGGCAGCGTCGACCACGGCCGTCCCGCACATGTAAATCCGGCTTAGCGTGACCTGGCCGTCCTCCGGCCGATTCTCCCAGCTCGCAATGGCAACAGCCTTGGTCGCCGCATCATTGGTCGATCCGCTCATGACCAGGTTCGAGGCGGTCTTCACGCCGGCGCGCATCGAGAGCGAACTCGTTACGTAAGACCAGCCGTCCAGAATACCGAGCAGCACCAGGCACAGGATGGGCAGCACCATTGCGAATTCGACCGCCGCAACGCCCGCTTGATCGCTCAGGATCGGCACCGATCGGCGTTCCACGGAGGCTACTCTACCAGCGCCACGGACTGCGCCGCCGGAATGTCGCGCATCCCGAGGCTCTTGCAATCCTGGTTGACGGTCGCGCTGCCGGACCATTGAATTGTGTTGGCGACCACCTGGGTGCAGCCGCTGTTGCCCGAGAAGTTGCCGAGATAATTGACCTGTTGCTTAGGAAAATAGAGCGCGCCGGTCAAAAGCGAGTCCGCCGTGCCGTTGAAGGTGCTCTGGGCCGCGGTCCCCGTCCTGTCGCCATAAAACAGCACCCCGGAATAGGTGCCTGAAGTCGGCGCGCTGAGCTTCACGGAGGCGTTGCCGTTCATGCTGACGGTGTTGCTGCCTTGCATGAAGATGGTAACCCCGGTGCCCAAAATGACCGCACCCGCGTTGATCTTCAAATTGCCCTGCACGACATAGACGCCGGGAGACAGCGTGATGGTGCCGTTAAGGTTCATGCCACCGCAATAGGTCCCGGGCTGGATTGTCTGCGTCGTCTTGTTGCCGTTAATATTCTTGCACGGGTTGCTGGCCGCAGGCGTTGGCAGGTCGGCAAATGGATCGGCGGCAGGCAGTGCCTGGGTGATCGGGGCCTCGCAGACGGTGGTGACGGGATTGCTGAGGGAGACGCCGCCCGCCGATATCAGGCAATCCACCTGGAGGGCCGCCGAGCCCTGAAGCTTGATGGCGTCCGGGGCGTTCGAATTGGACATGATGACGCAGTGTGTGACCTTCACGCTGGTATTGCCGGAAAACAGTACAGCCTGTGGGGCGACCGGATCGAGCGCTTCCATGCAGGCCTTCGAGCCATCGATGATAAGTGCGACCGCCCTCGCCTGCTCGGGAACCGGGGTCTGCGTGAAGATCAAGGTGAACATCCGGTCGAGGTTTTGGCGGACTATGACCTCGACCGCTTTCTTCGCCGTGTTCGGTCCGGACGCCGGCGGCGTATTGACGACGATGGTGCCCGAGCCCAACCCGTTCGTCGCGGCCGACTGGGTCGCGGCCGCGACGATTGTCGGCTTGTTGGAACCCGAGATCTGTTCGAGCGCACCGGCATAGGCGGCGGCATCGGCCGTCGCCTGCAATTTCAGGCTGTTGTAGTACCAATAGGAGGTCTCGACACCGAAGCCTGCGCCGCCGACAACGACCGGCAAGGTCAGAGCAAAAATGGTGGCGACGTTAGCGCCCGTGCTCCGGCGCATGGCGTCCATTACAAGCCGAACACGGGTGAAGCTACTCAAGGCCATGGTTTAAATTAGAAAGCACGCATAGATGAACGAATGGCTAAAAAGTTCGTTGCATTTTTGAGCAGTGGTCCATTGGCTTCAAAAAAGAAGTGTTTCGCTGGCTGACCAACGCGCAAGCGCATCGATGTCTCAGAGTGGGCCACCCCTCAAGGCCGGCGGGAAATTGCCGGATTCGCAGCCGAGACCGCGCGAACAACGACCGGGTCTCCGAAAAACACACCGGAGTAAGTGTATTTACAAATTACTGATGCATGTGTGGAGGATGGAGGTTCAGGATTTGCTTCAAGCGGAAAGAATTGGCATCGACTCCGAGGCCGTATCAGCCAACATCTCTCGCTGCACGGCCAGGAAAAACCTGCGCACTTCATCGCCGGCTGCTGTTCTGTCCCTGCCGGATCCGACCACAAGATCGAGCAACTCCGACGCCTTGGCTCTCCAGAACGAGGTGGCGGTCTCGCCATGCAGGTTGCCGAGCTTGGCGGCAACCTCTCTAACCAAGAATACCTGACGGTCGATCGGGAATGCACGGACTTTTTCTGGGGACATCTTCCAAACCATGAGACTGACGCAACGAATCACCATCGCCAACAAGCAATGGCGTAGCCGGGAAGGTGGAAACGGAAGCTTAACGGCGCTGACGTAGGTGCTGCGGTCGTCGGGGACGAAAGGGCGCAGCCCTACGCTCACGACATCGCCGCGTGCGTTCAAACGCGATCGTTGACGTAGGAATCGGGGCAGGCGAAACGGGCGACGGCCCTCAGGCCTGGAGCGCCCTCGCCTCACCGCCGCGCTTGCGCGGCGTCATCATGTCCCTGGCCATCAGTCCACTGGCGCGGCAAAACGCCATGAACGCCCGGCAGGCATCCTCGGTCTTGACCACCTCCACCGTGGCGCCAAAGCAGGCGTTGAACGCTTTCTGATAGATCGGGCCCTGACGGCGCGCAGGCCAGTCCTGGAGAAAATCGAGCGCCTGTTCGACGCCATAGATCTCCTCGACTGGCAGACCGGATCCAGGCGCTATGCGCACCGGCACCTCGAATTGCAGTCTATCCATTTCCTGTCTCCCGAACGGCGTCGCCGAGGCAACGCCGTTCGTCGTCAAAAGTTGCTTTGACCGGCTTTTGGCTCAGAAATGTGTCGTCACTTGGGTCGCGGGCCGCCACATCGCGCCAAAGAAATCGCGCATCCGAGATCTGTCCTGGGTGCCATATGCTCACTGGTTCGCCGAATCCGTCTCCGCGTCGAAGGCCATGCGAATGGCGGTGATCAGTACAAATACCGTCGGCACGGCGAAGATGCCGCCGAGAACAAGGGCCGCCATCGCCGACAGGCCGAGCGTCTCGGCAACCGCCCAATAGACGGTTCCGATGCAGATGAGCGCCTGGACGGAGAGAAACATGGCAGCCGAGGCCGCGCGCGACAGGGTTTTGAAAGTCTTGATGCGTTGTTGCATTGAAATAATCCGGAAATGACGCGCCGCGCGACCGCTGCGCGGCCGACAGCCGCCGCACGATCACGACGCAACAGGAATAACGAATGAGGTAAAGGGTACGGTCCTGGACCGCTCAGGCCGTGATGGTCGGCGGTGCGCGCGGCTGATTGGTGCTCGCCCCGGGAACCGGAGCGGCCCCATATCCCGAAACCATCGCTCTTTGCGATGTCCGTTCGGCCCAAAGAAAAACAGCGTCGGGGACCGGAAGCGCGGGATGGCCGCCGGCGAACTTGACCAGGAGCGGACGGCCGGCACGAACTTCCAGCGCTTGCGCCTTGCCGGTGACACGCAGCAGCGCCGCCACCTCGCCCGACCGCTCGACACCGACACTGGCACCGCTTGGCGCAGACCCCGCAAAGCCTGACGCCGCCGGCAGGCCGAAGCACAGCATCGCCAGCAGCACCATGCCCATCAGGCATGAGCACGCTGCCGTCAGCGGCGCTTCAGGCCATCCGGTTTGCCTGGCCGCCGCGAAGGGACGCGATCTCGAAAACATCACCCGCCCTAACGCACCATGGCCAGAAAGGGAAGCAAACCGGGCAAAAACCGGCAAGACATCGCCCATGCGAGGCAAATATCCGGAAGCGCGCGGCCGCATCAGACAGTTCTTCCTTGAACCTTTTGCCCTCAAGTGCCAAATCTGGGGAAATTCTCACGCTGGCTCTCCTGCAGAGCCCTACCCGCTACACGGACAAAATGGTCACCTATCTCGACGCCGCCACGGCCCCGCTCAGAAATACCGGCCAGATCCGCCTCTATGGCGAGGACGGCTTTGCCGGCATGCGCAAGGCATGCGATCTCACCGCACGCTGCCTCGACGAGCTGGTGCCGATGGTCCAGCCCGGCGTCACCACCGAAGCAATAGACCGCTTCGTCTTCGAATTCGGCATGGACCACGGCGCGCTACCGGCGACGCTCAACTATCGCGGCTACACGAAATCGTCCTGCACCTCGATCAATCATGTCGTCTGCCATGGCATTCCCGACAACAAGCCGCTCAAGGATGGCGACATCGTCAACATCGACGTCACCTACATCCTCGACGGCTGGCACGGCGATTCCTCGCGCATGTATCCGGTCGGCACGATCAAGCGCGCCGCCGAGCGCCTGCTCGAAGTCACGCATGAATGCCTGATGCGCGGCATAGCGGCGGTCAGGCCCGGCGCTCGCACCGGCGCCATCGGCGCCGCCATCCAGACCTTTGCCGAAGGCGAGCGCTGCTCGGTGGTGCGCGACTTCTGCGGCCACGGCGTCGGCCAGCTTTTCCATGACGCACCGAACATCCTGCACTATGGCAGCGCCAATGAGGGCGTAGAGATGCGGCCTGGCATGATCTTCACCATCGAGCCGATGATCAATCTGGGCAGGCCGCATGTGAAGGTTCTGTCGGACGGCTGGACCGCGGTGACGCGCGACCGCTCGCTGTCGGCGCAGTACGAGCACACGATCGGCGTGACCGACACAGGGTGCGAGATTTTCACGCTGTCGCCCAAAAAGCTCGATCGCCCCGGCCTGCCGGCCTAGCGGCGCATCTACCCGGCAGGAGGCCGTCTATGCCGACTGCACGCCTGCGGCATTCGGCAGGTCGATGGTGACGACCAGTCCGCTGGGCTGGTTGTCCTCCAATTCGATCCTACCGCCGTGACCCTGGACGATGTCGGCAACGATCGACAGGCCCAGACCGAAGCCATGCTTCGATGCAATACCGCGCGACGCATCTTCCTTGAAGAATGGTTCGAAAACACGGGCGCGTGCCGTCATCGGAATACCCGGCCCATCATCCCCTACCGTGATGCGCGCCGCCGTGCCGGTCGCCGTCAAGGCGACCGTGACATTGCCAGCGAATTTGACCCCGTTGTCGCAAAGATTGGCGATGGCACGCGCCAATGCATTGGGCTTGCACCAGCCCAGGAGCCGGTCCGGCCCGGAATATGAGACAGGAAATCCGACATCGGAGAATTCGGCGCAGACGGTTTGCAGAACGCTGGCAATGTCGGCGCGCTGCAGCTTCTCCGTCGAAACATCGTTGCGCAGATAGGTCAGGGTCTCGTCGATCAAGATTTCGATGTGCTGGACATCGGACAGGATTGCGGTTCGGATTGGGCCATCATCCATACGCTCGGCGCGAAGCCGCAGCCGCGTCAACGGCGTGCGCAGATCATGACTGACGCTGCGCAACATGCGCGTGCGATTTTCGATCATCGTGCGGATGCGCGTCCTCATCCTGTTCAGGGCGCGCGCCAAGCCCACCATTTCAATGGAACCGTGTTCGACGAAGAGCTGTTCGCCATTCTCGATCTCGGCCGAACCGACTGCTGCCGAGATGCGCTTCAATGGATCCGTCACGGCCCAAACCGCAAACAGCCAGATCAGCACGGGCAAGGCGACGAAAGCCATGAACCTGTAGAACGAGGCACGGACGAGGCCCGATGTCAGCCAGGAATCGGGCATGCCGAAATGGGCCAGGACGTCCTGCTGGTCCAGGTCGATGACAAACGCGTATCGGCCGCCGATCCTTAGCCAGCGTCCATCAACCGTCCCCCTGTCGATTCGCAAAAGCCATTCGACACTTCGCCATTGCAGATAGGACTGGGGAATGCCGCGTATCTGCTCCTTGGGCAATATCTCGAAATCAAAGCCGGCCCGCGTTGCTGTCGCCAGAATTGCCCCACGCGCCTCCGCCGGCGTTTCTTGCAACAAGGCAGCAACAACGGCCGCACGCCTTGCGTTATCTTCCGCGGCGGGAAGGTCGACGTTCTCCATGAAACTCTCGACGACCGAACCGACGAACATGATCACGATCACCGCGATGAAAATGATCGCCACAAACTGCCCACGCACGGACTGTGGCAAGAAACGGCGGATGAAACCCTTCATGCTTCCTCCACCGTCGCGGTGAAGATGTAGCCACCCAACCGAACGGTCCTCAAAAGCACCGGATCGCGCGCATCCTTTTCGATCTTCCTGCGGATTCGACTGATATGGACATCGACGCTACGCTCGATCGGCCCCGCGAGCCCGGCATGGGTTACGCCCAGAAGCTCCTCGCGAGAGAGAACCCGTCCTGCATTGCGACAAAACGCAAGCAACAGGTCGAATTCATGCGTCGTGGTCGTAACCCGCGCATTGTTGGGGTCATGCAATTGCCGTCGTATGGGATCGAGGCGCCAGCCGTTGAAACGAAGCACCTTCGACCAGTCCCGCTCGTCTGGAGTATAGGCTGTACGGCGCAGCAGCGCCCGTATCCTGGCCGTCAGTTCGCGCGCGCTGAACGGTTTCGTCACATAGTCGTCGGCGCCGATTTCCAGCCCGAAGATGCGGTCGATTTCCTCGCCGAGCGCGGTCAGCATCAGGATCGGAATGTTGGTTCCGGCACGAAGACGGCGGCAGATGTTGAGACCATTTTCGCCCGGCAGCATGACATCGAGCACGATGAGATCGAATTTCTGGTTGCGAAGCGCGGCATTCATCTGGACGCCGCTCTCGGCAATTTCCACGATCATGCCGTTGTCGGTGAGCGTCTCGCCCAGCATCCGTGCGATCTCAAGATCGTCTTCGACAATGAGGATGCGCGAACCTTGCCTTGCCGACCTGGATTCGGCGCTCAAATCGCTTTGGTGCCGTTGCTGTGCCATTCCGGAGTTTGTCTAGCCTGCATTTGGTGCCTGGGTAGGCGTCAGAACCGATATCCGACGAGAAGCATCCCTGAAGGCTGGATCTTTTCGACGACAACAGGACTGTCGGCAGCGTCACCCAAAAGAACACCGACCCCCGCTTCGCCGCGCACCATCCAGCTCTCGTCAAGCATATATGTGGCGGAAATCGAAAAATCGGCGTGCTTCAAACCGGCGCCGGCATCATAGCGCGCCAGCCCCGAGCGAGCCGATTGTTCGGGCGTGACGCCAAAATAGGCCTGCATGTAATTTTCGTCGGCAAAGACGGCGGACGCGCTGGCGCCGATCATCAACGATTGAGACAGAGGCCGGGTCACCTCGATCCCCACCCTGCCCTCCAGGCCATCGCTGCCGCCGATGGTCTTGTCCAGCTGCGCGAATATTTCGGCTGGACCGAACTTCGCCGCTGCCTTCGCGCCGACCGTCGCGCCCATGTCGACATCCCCCAAGCCGCGCAGATGGTCGGAGTCGTCTTCCTTGCGGCCCATCTCATAGCCAAGCCGCGCGCTGAACGCGAACGGTCCTTGTCCATAGACGGCGATGTTGGCACCTGTCGGATCGATCGTCACCGTGTCGAGGAATGTCGCCGTGACGAAAGGCACCGGCATGATCTTGAACTCATCGCTGCCCTCGTATTTGGGGACGATGATGGCCCCGCCGCCGAGCACGACATGCCAGTCGGCCAGCTTCTGTTCGAAACGCCCGAAACGGGAAGGCTCGGGCGGCAGGGTAAAATCATCGGAATTCACGGCAATGGCGTCTGCCGCCAGCGCGCCCTCCGAATGCGTCGAAAGCAGGATTGCCATGGCCGCGAGAGATGCCCGGCCGGCAAATAGTCCAGAGTCGATTTTGGCGAACATGCGCGCTCCAGTATAGCGAGGCCACGAGCCTCCGATGGCGCCAACATGTCAGGTGAAAGTGGCCGCATGCGTTAAGTGATGTTAAGTTTTGTTGCGCAATCGTGGTTTCATCTTGCCGTATAGGGAAGCCATAGACTGACAGCGGGAGCTGCCACGATCTGCCGTGGATCGTCTCGCGATCGGGGAACAGAACTGTTTCAATCCCGGCCAGAACAGTTCTAATGTCTGTGCTGGAGCAATGTAGGCGGTGTATGGGGAACACAAGCGACGACGACGAGCGGAGTTTCTTCTCCGAAGCGCCGATGCGGCCTGCGGCGAAAGCCAAGGCGACGCTCGACGAAAAGCCGCATTACCTCGGCCATCGCGACCGCTTGCGCGAGCGCTTTGCCCTGGCGGGGCCGGATGCCCTGCCCGATTACGAACTTCTGGAACTTCTGCTCTTTCGCCTGATCCCTCGTGCCGACACCAAACCGGCGGCCAAGGCGCTGCTGGCACGCTTCGGCACGCTGGCCGAAGTGCTCGGGGCGCCGGTTGGCCTCCTGCAGGAAGTCAAGGGCATTGGCCCTGCGGTGGCGCTCGATCTCAAGATCGTCGCGGCAACCGCGCAGCGCATGGCGCGCGGAGAGGTGCAGAGTCGCGAAGTCCTCTCGTCCTGGACGCAGCTTCTTGCCTATTGCCGGTCGGTCATGGCCTTCGAGGCGCGCGAGCAGTTCCGCATCCTGTTCCTCGACAAGAAGAACGCGCTGATCGCCGACGAGGTTCAGCAGACAGGCACCGTCGACCATACGCCCGTCTACCCGCGCGAGGTGGTCAGGCGCGCCCTCGAACTCTCGGCCACCGCCATCATCCTGGTCCACAATCACCCGTCAGGCGACCCCACACCCTCACGAGCCGATATCGAAATGACGAAGGAGATCATCGAGGCGGGCAAGCGGCTGGGCATCGCGGTGCACGACCACATCATCATCGGGCGCAAGGGATACGCCAGCATGAAGGGCCTGTTGCTGATCTGACGGGCCGGGGGCATGCCACGACCGCCCGATCAAGCCCGGGCGATCGAATGAAGTGCAGGAAATTCGCTTGCACAATCTTTTGCCAAAAAATTTGAAAATTGTTCAATCTTGGAAAGAGGATCCCAGTATCCGCTATTTCTGGATTAATCTTCCAATCTAGAAGAATTCTCTCTTTGATTTTTAGAAGATAATTCCGTTGAGGCATCGCATTTTCGCTGCTACCGTTTTGAAACGCTTCAATTGGAACTCCGCCATTGCAACGCAAGCGCCCGACCATAGCGGATGTCGCACGAACCGCCGATGTCTCCATCGGCACGGTGTCGAACTTCATCAATGGAACGGCCAGCCTGAGGGAAGGCACGCGCGACCGCATCGAGAAGGCGGTTGCCGCGCTGATGTATCGGCCGAGCTCCTTTGCGCGCTCACTGCCGGGCCGCGCGCCACACAGGCCAAAGAACCTCGATCACCTGCCAAGACTTCTGGTCGCCGGCAGGGTGAGTGTCGACTTCCTGTGCCGCGTCGACGTGCTGCCGCATCGCGACGACCGGATCACCGCCAGCCACATCGACAAGGCGCTGGGTGGCCCCGCCGCCAATCTCGCGGTTGCCGCCGCCGGCATCGGAGCACCCTACGCGCTGGACGTTGAACTGGCGACAGCGGTTGGCCAGGATCCAGAGAGCGATTGGGCGCTCGGCGCGCTTTCGAAACTGGGTGTCCACGCCTTGCCGATCCGCAACACGCCCAACAACCGACTCTCCCAGGCGATCGTGATCATCGAGCGCAACGGCAGCCGGACGATCATCAGCGAACCGTTCGAGCTTGGCGAGGTCGACCTGACAGCCAATCTGGATATCCAGCCCGAGCAACGTCCGGCCTGCCTTCATATCGAAGGCTTTCACTACGAGACGATGACCGCCTCCATCGCGCGCTTTCATCACGCAGGCTGGAAGGTGAGCCTGCATTCGGCCGGCCTTCCCAAAAGCGCACGCACGCCGGAAACCTTCTCGCAGATGGTCAAACAGATCGATCTGACCTTCATCAACGATGTGATGATACGGGAGATCTTCGACTTTCGCAGCCGCATGGCGACGACGATCGAAGAGGTGCGGCTGATGCTGTCACGCATCAAACAACGGGGAACGGTCGTGCTCACCCTCGGCGAGTTCGGCGCCGTCGTTTTTCCGGCGAATGGCGGTCCGCAGATCGAGGTGCCGGCGCTGCCGGTCAATCGCGTCGACGCGACGGGCGCCGGCGACAGCTTTGCCGGCATCTTCCTTGCCCTTTGGCTGCATGGCGCGTCGCTGGGCGACGCCGCGCGCTACGCGGCGATCGGGGCGAGCCTGACGACAACGGTCGAAGGCGCGCAGGGTTACATCGCAGACTTTGCCACGCTGAAGGCTGCGGCCCTGGCGAACAATGCCGTGATGGCCAGTTGAAACAATGGCTTATCGACGTTTCGACCCGGCGCGGAAAACCGCATCAACCGACGAAATCAGGAGAGTATGATCATAGCGAAAACAAAAGTCCTTCTTGTCGGCGAAAGCTGGGTGAGTTCGGCGACCCACTACAAGGGGTTCGACCAGTTCGGCAGCGTCACCTTTCACCTGGGCGCAACACCCCTGGTGGACGCCTTGAAGGGCAGCGAATTCGATCTCGACTACATGCCCGCTCACGAGGCCGTCGAGAAGCTGCCTTTCACCATGGAAGGGCTGTCGCAATACAGGGCGATCATCCTGTCCGACATTGGCGCGAATTCGCTCCTGCTCCACCCCGATGTCTGGCTCCACGGCAAAACGGTTCCCAACCGGCTCAAGCTGCTGCGCGACTGGACGCTGGCCGGCGGCGGCCTGATCATGATCGGCGGCTATTTCAGCTTCCAGGGCATTGACGGCAAGGCGCGCTGGCATCGCACGGCGGTCGAGGAGGCGCTGCCGGTGACCTGCCTTCCCAACGATGACCGGCTCGAAATTCCGGAGGGCTTTCGTCCTGAGATCACTGGTTCCAGAGACCACCCGCTTTTTGCCGGCATCGAGGGCGAATGGCCGCTGCTGCTCGGTGCCAACGAGGTCATCGCCCGTGATCGCGACGATGTCGAGGTCCTGGCACGGCTGCCGCAGGACCAGGGCGGCCATCCCCTGCTGGTCACCGGGCGCCATGGCGAAGGGCGTACGCTGGTCTGGACGTCGGACATCGGTCCTCACTGGCTGCCGAACAGTTTTGTCGAATGGCCTGGCTACGCGAGGCTTTGGACCAACGTGCTGCGCTGGGTCAGCAACGCCTAGCGGTCCGCAATCGTCGGGGAACCCGTCATGACAGAGCCCTTTCTTGTCGCCAGAAACATCGCCAAGCGCTTCGGCGCTCTGACCGCGCTGGCAAATGTCGATCTGGAGATCCGCTCCGGCGAGGTGCTGGCGCTTCTCGGCGATAATGGCGCCGGCAAATCGACCTTCATCAAGATCCTGGCAGGCGCTCATCCGCCCAGTGGTGGGGAGCTTGTGATCGAGGGCAATCCGGTCGCCTTTCACTCGCCCAAGGATGCCGCGGCATCGGGGATCGCGACGATCTTTCAGGAACTGGCGCTTTCGGAGAACCTGTCGATCGCAGAAAACGTCTTTCTCGGCCGTGAATTGAAACGCTCCATTTTGGGCATTCCGTTCCTGAAGCGCAAAGAAATGCGCCAGCGCGTCGACGGCCTGCTGAAGGAGCTCGATGCTCATATTTCCGATCCAGAAGCGCCTGTTGGCAGTCTGTCGGGCGGGCAACGCCAGGCCGTCGCAATCTGCCGGGCGCTCAATCTGAATGCCAGGCTGGTCATCATGGATGAGCCGACTGCGGCCCTTGCCGTTGCCGAAACGCGCAAGGTCCTGGCGCTGACACGGCGGCTTGCCGCGCGCGGCTGTGCCGTTGTGCTCATCAGCCACAACATTTCCGAGGTCTTCGAGGTCGCCGACCGCATCGTGGTGTTCCGGCGCGGCCGCAAGGTGGCCGAACGGCTGGCTGCCGATACCGATCACGAGGAAGTCGTTTCGCTCATAACAGGCGCTCATCCCGACGTGCGGGCGCTTGAAAAAACAAACTGAAACGCACGTCATTTCCAGAGAGGTTCAAACACAATGCTTTCACAGTTCAAGAAAGTGCTCGCCGCATCCGCACTGTCACTCGCCATTGCAACCGCGGCGCATGCCGCGGACAAACACAAGGTCGCCTTCGTTCCGCAATTGATCGGCATCCCTTACTTCAACGCCATGGAAGCCGGCGGCAATCGCGCCGCCAAGGATCTCGGCGTCGATTTCATCTATTCCGGTCCCGTCGACACCAATCCGGTCGACCAGTTGCAGATCGTCCAGAACCTGATCGATCAGGGCGTCGAGGCGATCTCGGTCAGCGTCCTCGATGCCTCCAGCATCGCACCCGTGGTCGAGAGCGCCAAGGCGAAAGGCATCAAGCTGTTCACCAGTGACAGCGACGCGCCCGACAGCGGCCGCGCCGTCTATGTGGCGCAGGCGACCGACGAAGGCCTCGGCACAACCATTGTCGACGAACTCGTCAAGCGCGTCGGCGAGGACGCAACCATCGGCATCGTCTCCGGCGAGGCAACGGCGTCCAATCTCAACGCCTGGATCGGCTTCATGCAGAAGCAAGCCACCGCCAAATATCCGAAGCTGAAGCTGCTCGCGCCGCAATTCGCCGGCGGCACCGCCGAACGCGCCGCGCAAATATCAGGCGATCTGATGGCGGCCAACCCGGACATCAAGGCCATCATCGCCGTCGCCTCCTCGACATGCCCGGGCGTAGCCCAGGCCATCGAAACCGCAGGCAAGATCGGCTCGGTCATCGGTGCCGGCTATTGCAGCCCGAACACGGCACGGTCCTACCTGAAGAGCGGAGCCTTCGGCTTCACCGTGCTCTGGGATCCCGAGCAACTCGGCTATCTCACGGTCTGGGCCGGCAAACAGCTGATCGACGGCAAGAGCTTCGAAGCGGAAAACAAGGTCGCCGGCCTGGAAAAGCCAGTCACCTATGATGCCGCCAAGGGCATTTTGCTTCTCGGGCCGCCGGCTGTCTTCACCAAGGACAATGTCGACAAGTTCAACTTCTGAGCTCTGAGATGAACGTAGTGCGGCAGTTTGGAAACGGTGTCTTCTCCATGAACGGGCGGGAGTGGTCTCTGCTTGTCGCCTGTTTGCTGGCGATCGTCATCTTTTCTGTCGCATCGCCGCACTACGCGACATCAGGCAATGCAGCCACGGTCTTGCGCAACAGCGTCGAACTGCTGCTGATCGGCCTTGGCATGACCCTGCTGCTCGCCATGGGCGGCATCGATGTCTCGATCGGCATCGTCATGGGTCTGGCGGCGATCGCCATCGGGCGCGTGCTCGGCGCCGGCGGCAATCCGCTGCTGGCGCTCATTGCAGGCCCTTTGGTCGGTGCGCTGCTGGGATGCGTGACCGCCGCCGTCGTTGTCCTCGGCCGCGTTCCGGCAATTGTCGGTACACTCGGCCTGCTCGGTGTCTACCGCACCGCCGTCTTCGTACTTCTCGGAGGGCAATGGCTTTCGGGCCTGCCCTCGAGCCTTACATATCTTCTTGCAACCAGCGTGCTCGGCGTCCCCGTCCCTGCCCTGGTGATTGCCGCTGCCTATCTGGCCGTCTGGCTGGCGCTGCGGCGAACCCCTTATGGGCTGCATCTGCTGGCGATCGGCAATTCGGAGGAAAAAGCGCGGCTTTCTGGCATCCCAGTGATCAAGATCCGCTTCACGACCTTCGTCATCAGCGGTGTGCTGACTGGCATTGCCGCCACGTTCTATGTCGCCACCTACCGCAATGTGGAGATGACGATCGGCAGCACGCTGGCGCTCGACGCCATTGCCGCGGTCATTCTTGGCGGCACCAGCATATTGGGCGGCAGATGCAGCCTGATCGGCACCGTGCTCGGCGTGCTTCTGCTTAGAATCCTGCAAAACGGTCTGCTGCTGATCGGTGTCCCCTCCCTTTGGCAGCCTGTCGTCACCGGCGTTCTCATCATCGGCGTGCTTGGCTTCGAAGCTGTTTGCAACCGATTGCCGCTCGGCAGATTTCAACGAGCCCGCGCATGAAAACGCTCCGCAACCTGCAGGGCCCGGCCCTTACCCTGGCTCTGCTCTGTATGCTTTGGCTGATCGTGATTGTCGGCCTGCTGGCGCTCAAGCCTTCTGTCTTCAATCTCGGTACCGTCACCACCATTCTTCAGTTCTCGACGATCCTTGCCCTGGTCGGCCTTGGACAAGGGTTGGTCATCATGGCCGGTGGCGCCGGCATCGACCTCTCGGTCGGCGGTGCGGTCTCGCTGTCCGCCATCGTCGCGATGCTTTGCCTCAAGCTGGGATTGCCGCCGGTCCTGCTGCCCGCCGTCTGCATCCTGGCCGGCGCGATGCTCGGTGCCTTGAACGGATGGCTGGTGAACGGGCTCGCGCTTCTCCCCTTCATCGCGACGCTCGGCACCTTCTTCGTCTATTCCGGCGCTGCACTTGCCATTACCGGCGGCGCGGCCCAAGCCGGCGTGCCCTCCTGGCTGCTTGTGTGGGGGCGCGGCGTCGTCATGGGCATTCCCCTGCCCTTTCTCACCCTTGCCATCCCCTGCTTTGCGCTAGCCGGTTTGGTGCTGCTCTCGACAGCGTGGGGGCGCTGGATCTACGCCATGGGCTTCAACGAACGCTCGGCCAGGCTGGTCGGTATTCCGGTCGATCGCGTTCGCTTGGTCCTCTACGCCTTGAGTGGCGCGCTCGCCGGCGCCGCGGGACTCGTCTCGATCGCCTGGCTCGGCAGCGGCAGGCCCAATATCGGCCAGAACCTCGAACTTGAATCGCTGACTGCCGCCATGCTCGGCGGCATCGCCATCACCGGCGGGCGCGGCGGCGTCGGCGGCGTGTTCGCGGCCGTCCTGCTGCTGGTCACGCTGAAGACCGGCCTTCTGCAATTGAACATCAACACGGTTTGGCAGGTGGGGATTGTCGGCGCCCTTCTGGTTTTTGTCCTTCTCGCCGACCGACTTTCCCAACGTTGGAGATCATGATGCCGTCCATGGAAGAGATCATTGCCGCGCGCGTCGAGGCAAGCGCTGACCGTATCGTCCAAACGCTGAGCGATCTCGTCGCCTTCCCCTCGATCGTGAAATCCGATCCAAAGGAGGCCGGCCCCGGCGAGCGTGATTGCCAGGTCTATCTGCAAAAGCGGATCGAGGCGCTAGGCTTCTCGACCGATCTATGGGACCCGGACGGCCCAGCACTCTACGAAAAATACAAGGGGCGGGCCGGCGCCAACAAAGGCAGGACGTTCGAAGGCCGGCCCAATCTCGGCGGTATCTTGAAGGGCACGGGCGGCGGTCGCTCCATCATGCTGACCGGCCATATCGATGTCGTCCCGCCCGGCGCCGCCGGGCACTGGACGACCGACCCGTTCCAGCCCGTCCTCAAGGACGGATTTCTACACGGCCGTGGTACGGTCGACATGAAAGGCGGCGTCGCCTGCATGCTGATGGCCGTCGAGATCCTGAGGGGACTCGACATTCCCCTGTCCGGAGACGTCGTCTTCACCACCGTCGTCGACGAGGAAATCGGCGGCATGGGGTCGCTGGCCATGGTCGATCGCGGCTTTCACGCCGACGCCGGCATCATGACCGAACCGACCGCGAACAGGATCGCACCGCTCTGTCACGGCATTCTGTGGGGGAAGATCATCATTGACGGCATAGGCGGGCATGCGGAGCTGACGCCCAATGCCTGGTATTCGAGCGGCCCGGTCGATGCCGTCCAGCTTTGCCGGCAGATCCTCGACGGCATCGACATCCTCAACCGGCGCTGGATGTTCGATCCCAGAAAGAACCATCCGTTGATGGACCTGCCCAACCAGATCATCGTCACCCAGATGAGCGCCGGCGAACATCCGTCCTCCATGGCAGGGCGCGGCGAGATCATCATCGACGCCCAGTATCTGCCAAGCGAGCATGACGAGTTCAAACTGGGCGGCAACGTCAAACGCGAAATCGAAGAGCACATCGCCAATGTCTGTCAGGCAGACCCATATCTGCGAAAGCACCCCGCCCGCGTCGAGTGGATCCTCGACGCCGACTGCGCCGAAATCCCGTCGGACAATCCCTTTGTCGGCGTCTTCCAGGAGGCCGTCAAAGAAGCCAATCTCTCGCCGGTCCTGAGTGGCTTTGGCGCGCACAGCGACATCGGCCTGCCGACCGGACTCGGCAACACGCCGACCGTCAATTTCGGTCCCGGCGACCCCGCGCAGGCGCATCAGCCGAACGAACGCGTTTCGGTGCGCGATCTCGTCGATTGCACCAAGGCAATTGCAATTGCCGTCGAAAAATGGTGCCGCTAGCGGGCAGACGATTGGCAGTGCGACAACGCAGCATAGGGGCCATGGCCCTTCGACAGGAGCCGCGGCTTCTGGTCATCGACCGGCGGCGGCACGCCCTCGAGTTCCCGCCATGCGGCAAGTGATCGATCTTTGCCGCACTGCAGGCATGGTTGCGCCCCTGCCTGGTGACGTCGTCGCGTTCTGACACCCGGCGAGCTTGCGCACGTGATTTGAGCTGAACGCCTGTGCAGCAAGCCGTGCCCGTTGCGTCCGTTCACGGCGGATCGGTGTTGCAGCTGCCGGCTACCTGGTTGACCGCTTCGCCGAACCCGGCGAGGTCGAAATCGGCCTCGCCGCGCCCCGCCAGCAGCCCGAACCGCCAGGAAAGCTGGAGCCGGTTCGCGGCGACAAGGCGCCTGATGCCGTCGGCTCCATCGCGCACCAGCATCCGGCCGCGCGGCCCGACCGACCAGCTTTCATCGAACTTGCTCTCCTGATCGACCGTGATCGACATGGTGATCTTGCGGCTGGCCGAAACAGCGTCGTTCAATTGCAGCCATTCAGTCCAATACGGCTCGCCGTTTGCCCGGCAGGCAATCGTCAGGATCGGGCTGTAGCTCAAGGCACCGCCGCCGGTGATCAGCTTGTTGGTGGCATAGAGCGAGGCCGTGACGAGGCCGTCTTCACTCGTGCCGAACCGCCAGTTGTCAGGCACCGTGCCGGCCTGGGCAATGCCGCAGACCGAAACAAGGATCAGCGCGATTACCGAAGCGTGTCCCAATTCGACGAACAGTCTCAACACGCCCTCCAACAACCAAGCGGCTTGCAATAGAAGCGCAGATAATGATCAAAGCTTGGTCGCCACAGGCCATCGCTCGCGAAGCATGGCGGCTGTTGCAGTTTGGCAACGAAAAAGGCCGCCTCGACGGCGGCCTTCCTGTTTCAGCGGAGCGCTGGTGTTATTCGGCGGCCTTCTTCTTCGGCGCGGCCTTCTTCTTGGGCTCTTCCGCGTCGTCGGCCTTCTTCGCGTCGGCCTTCTTGGCGGCGGCTTTCTTCGCCGGCTTCGCCTTGACGGCGGTCTCGTCCTCTTCGTCGTCGGCCATCAGCTCTTCCTTGCTGACCTTGACGTCGGTGACCGAAATCTGACCGAGCAGATGGTCGACCACCTTTTCCTCGAACATCGGTGCCCGCAGCGTGTTCAACGCTTCCGGGTTGTTGCGGTAGAACTCGAAGACTTCCTGCTGCTGATTGCCGGGATAGCGGCGCACCTGCTCGAACAGGCCGCGCTGCAGCTCTTCGTCCGATACGGTCACGCCGGCCTTCTCGCCGATTTCAGCCAGCACCAGGCCGAGGCGCACGCGGCGCTCGGCAAGCCGCAGATACTCGGCACGCGCCTCTTCTTCCGTCGTCTCTTCCTCGGCGAAGGTGCGTCCGGCTGCTTCCAAGTCACGATTGACCTGCGCCCAGATGTTGTTGAACTCGGCATCGACGAGCTTCGATGGCGCCTCGAACGAGTAGGACGCGTCGAGCTGGTCGAGCAGCTGGCGCTTGACCTTCTGGCGCGTCATGGCGCCGAACTGGTTCTCGATCTGGCCGCGTACGACGTCGCGCAGGCGCTCCAGCGACTCCAGGCCGAGGTTCTTGGCGGTCTCGTCGTTGATTTCCAGCGCGCCGGGCTGGGACACTTCCTTGACGGTGACGTCGAAGGTCGCTTCCTTGCCAGCCAGATGCGCGGCCTGGTAGTTTTCCGGGAAAGTCACGGTGACCTGCTTTTCGTCACCGGCCTTGGCGCCGACCAGCTGATCCTCGAAGCCGGGGATGAATTCCTTCGAACCCAACACCAGCGGCTGATCGGTGCCGGCGCCGCCATTGAAGGCCTCGCCGTCGATCTGGCCGACATAGTCGATGGTGACGCGGTCGCCATTGGCGGCCTTGCCGGTCTTCGGCTCATAGCTGCGCGCCGATTCGGCAACGCGCTGAACCTGCTCGTCGATCTCGGTATCCGGAACGTCGAACACCTGGCGTGTCACCTTGATGTCGGAAAAGTCCTTGATCTCGATCGCCGGGATGATCTCGTAGTTGAGGCGGAATTCGAAGTCGGCGCCGCCGGCCAGGATCTTCTCGGCTTCCTTCTCATCCTCGGTCATGATGACTTCGGGCTGCATGGCAGCCTTTTCACCACGCCCGGTAATGATCGAACGGGTCGAATCGTTGAGGATTTCGTTGACCACTTCGGCCATGAACGACTTGCCGTAAACCTTGCGCAGGTGCTGCACCGGCACCTTGCCGGGACGGAAGCCGTTGATGCGGACCTTGTTGCGGGCATCCGAAAGCCGCGCCATCAGCTTGGCTTCCATGTCACCGGCCGGCACGGTGATCTTGATCTCTCGCTTGAGACCGGAGTTGAGCGTTTCGGTGACCTGCATCGTAAAACCTTTGTTTTCACCAATGAGACTGCCACGGCCTCTGCCGTCCACAGCCTGCCGGTATATTCTTGCCGGGAATGGCTTTTGGTACGGAACCTGGCGATTTGACCGAAAACCCGGCTCAAACTCTCCCAAACTGCGTTCCAAAATGTGAATAAGTTCTTGTTTTTCCTACTTCTTATCACATTCTGCAGAAGCGGATCGTCGCGTCCCGTCACATTTGACACGCCTTTTGTCACAGGCGAGGCCAATTTTCAACAGTCTTCGCATTCCGGCGAATAACCAGCATTCGGGCCTGACCACATCTTGTCGCTGACCCACATCTTGTCTCTGACATTGACAGAATGATGGCCACATGGGATTGCCGGTCCATGCGGATGTGGCGGAACTGGTAGACGCCCTGGATTTAGGTTCCAGTGCCGAAAGGCGTGGGGGTTCGAGTCCCTTCATCCGCACCACCCTCGCTCTGCGAGCTTCGGGTGGCGGCCACCGAAGCTCGGTTCAGGCAGCGATCGGATTGAGCTTCAGATGCTGGATCAGAATAATGGTCTTGGCGTCGAGGATACGGCCATCGGCGATGCCGGCCAGGGCCTCGTCGAGCGGCATTTCCAGGACCTCGATGTCCTCGCCCTCTTCTTGCGCGCCGCCGCCGGCCGAGATGCGGTCGGCGGGTGAATAACGGGCGATGAAAAACCAGAGACGTTCGGTGACGCTGCCGGGGCTCATATAGGGCGAAAACAGCCGCTCGACGTTCTGCAGCCGGTAGCCGAGTTCTTCCTCCGCCTCCTTTCGGATGCAGGTTTCGGGATCGTTTTCGTCCAACAGGCCGGCACAGGCCTCGATCAGCGGCTCGCGGTGGCCGGTGACGTAGGCGGGATAGCGGAACTGGCGCACCAGAAGCACGGTCGAACGCAAGGGGTCGTAAGGCAGGATCACCGCGCCATCGCCGCGATCATAGGTCTGGCGGATTTGCGTCTCCCACTGACCGTCGCGCCGACGGTAGTCGAGAACGGTCTTCTTCAGGACGGCCCAGTCGTCGGAGAGGATTTCCTCCGAACGGACGCGAATACGATCTTCCATCGTGGTCTCCATGCAAAAGCGCGTCGCGCTTTATGCTCCTGTTTTATGCGTGTCGTTCTCCCAAACCGGGGCCACTTTTGGGCGCCATGCATTGCCGAGGCCTATCCGCGAACCGGCATTTCGGCAATCCCGTCAGTGATTGGTCCAGAACCCCTTTCACCGCCTCGTGTCTGGCGCAGGCGCCATCGGTCGCCTAAATAGCTGCGAACCCTCCCGGAGTTTCTCATGACATCGTCGCTTTTCCAGTCGATCACCCTCGACGGCCTCACCATTCCCAACCGCATCGCCGTCGCGCCGATGTGCCAGTATTCCGCCGACGACGGCTCGGCCAGTGACTGGCATCTCCATCACTGGATGAATCTCGCAATGTCCGGTGCCGGCATGGTCACAGTCGAGATGACCGATGTCGAGCGGCGCGGGCGTATTACCCATGGCTGCCTCGGCCTTTATTCCGAAGACAATGAAGCCGCCGCCCGCCGCGCACTGAACGCCGCACGACGCGTCGCCGCACCCGGCACGAAATTCGGCTCCCAACTCGCCCATGCCGGCCGCAAGGCTTCGAACCGCAAGCCGTGGGAAGGCGGCGGGCCACTGCAGCCAAACGAGGATCCCTGGCAGACCGTTTCCGCCTCGGCCATCCCCTACGACACCGGCTGGAACGTGCCGCACGCACTGGAGGACGAGGAGATCCTGCAGCTCATCGAACGCTTCGCCGAAGCCGCAAGGCGGGCCGAACGCGCCGGCTTCGATTTCATCGAACTGCACGCCGCGCATGGCTATTTGATCTTCCAGTTCCTGTCGCCCTTGTCCAACCAGCGCACGGACCGCTGGGGCGGCTCGCTGGAAAACCGCATGCGTCTTGCCGTCGAAATCGCCAAGGCGGTGCGCAAGGCTACGCCAAAGCTGATGCTCGGCGCGCGGCTGTCGGTGATGGATTGGGTCGATGGCGGCTTCGACGTGGCGGACGCGATCGAAGTGGCCAAAGCGCTCAAGGACGAGGGCGTTGCCTATCTCTGCTGCTCGAGCGGCGGCAATTCGCCGTTGCAGAAATTGCCCACCGGCCCCGGCTATCAGGTGCATCTGGCGGAGGCGGTGCGCAAGGGTGCTGATATTCCGACCCGTGCCGTCGGCCTGATCGACGACCCCAAGCAGGCCGAAGCGATCCTCACCGAGGGCCGCGCCGACATGGTGGCGCTGGCGCGGGCCTTCCTGGCTGATCCGCGCTGGGGATGGCGTGCGGCGGCGACATTCAGCGAAACGATCCACCCGGCGCCGCAGCTTGCCCGTTCGGTGACCACGATGCAGCACTGGATGAAGGCGGTGGGCTGAACGGTCCGCTCTCCCGACACGCGCCCTCCTGTCTCCAGACAGCTTGACGGTGCTTCGCAGCTATTCCGTCCGCAAGCTGTTGGGTGGGACGAGGCTGCGGCGGGCGTGGCCGGGCGTGGGAGAAAACTGTTCAGGGCATGCTTGCCGGTTGCGGCGCTGACCGCAGGTGTAGAACCTTCAAACAGCCTCTGAGACGTTTGGGCGCAGGCTGACGGCCATGGTTGCAACCAATTTGGCTGCTTTGCGTTGCGGCCATGATGGACAACAAACTTTTTGAAGTGCCGGTCGTCGTCGAACTTGGCCACGTCGGCAAATATCGCCACATCCGCAGCGCCCAGGAGGCCGCGGAGTGCCTGATGACGGTGTGGCCGCTCAATCGCGGCCCGCGCCATCGTGATGCCCTCGACACTTGCCTCAAAGTGCTGGAAGGTTATCGTTCGACAGCAGATGCGCGCCGGGCGCTGATTGAAGCCGCCAAGGAATCGGAAGTGCTGGTGCCCGACGACAGACTGCCCGACGACCGGCTGCATTGAGCAGACGGACCTTTCAACCGGAGGTTTTCCATGGCGAAGCTGACTTACAAGATCGTCGAGCATGACGGCGGCTGGGCCTACAAGGTCGGAGCGACCTTTTCCGAGACGTTCCCCACGCATCAGGACGCATTGCGCGCAGCCGAAATCGCCTCGGCCGAGCAGCAGGTCGCCGGAGCGACCGACGGCATCCAGTATGAGGACGCCGAAGGCAAATGGCACGAGGAACTGGCCGACGGCCGCGACCGGCCGCAGACAGAAGTCTCAGATTAATTCCGGTATAGCGCTTGATGTTGAGCGGTCCGATAGGGCGCCGACCGCAGCGCCGTCCGGAGAAAGGACGCGCCAGCGGCCAGCGGCTGTCCTTGCGGACTAGCCCTCGAACATGGCTTTCCAGAAAGTCGGTATCCGCTTTTCGGAAATCGCGTTCTGACTATTTGCCGCAATACTGATCGTTGACGTTTTGCCCTGCGTTTGCGTCCGGGCCTGGCGTGTTGTGGGCACATGGGCCTATTGCGCCGGTATTGCCTTGGGTGTTCAACCCGGAGCCGTCACTGATGCTTCCCGTGGTATAGGGGTCGACAGTTGTCTGGTCGCTGTTGCCGAACAGCCACCAGTCACGATTGTTGGAATACCTGTCGTCCAATGACTGCGCCATCGCCGATGTTGCGAGACCGATCGTCAGAACAGATGCTGCGAGAATTTTTGTAACCATTGAATCACTCCGTATCTTAGCCGCCTTGGTGCGACACTCATAAAACCCGGTAGTCAGCCGAATGGTTCCTTGAAATTGTCGTGAAGCTCAGTTGAGGCCCTGACCAGCAAAGCCCGGCCGGCGATGGCTCGATGAATGCGGCGGTTCGCTCCGGGATCACGAATTGCGGCATGTGCCCTATTCCCTCGACCAGTTCGAACCTAGATCCTTGACCTCATCGGCTCGCCTTGGCGGCGCGAAGATGACATTGCGGCCACCGTCGCGCCGCGCTATCTCAGACCACTCGCCTTCCCAGGCCACTCGCCTTGCCGGAGCCTTCCATGCCTGAAATCGTGACCGCCGCCATGCTCGTCATCGGCGATGAGATTCTGTCCGGCCGCACCAAGGACAAGAACATCGGCCATCTCGCCGACATCATGACGGCGATCGGCATCGACCTGAAGGAAGTGCGCATCGTCCCTGACGAGGAAGACGAGATCATCGCCGCGGTGAACGCCGTGCGCGCCCGCTACACCTATGTGTTCACCACCGGCGGCATCGGCCCGACGCATGACGACATCACGGCCGATTCCATTTCCAAGGCTTTTGGCGTGCCTTGCGAATACGATGCCAAGGCCTATGCGATGCTGGAGGCGAGCTATGCCGCGCGCGGCATCGAATACACGCAGGCCCGCAAGCGCATGGCACGGATGCCGCGCGGCGCCGATCTCATCGACAATCCGGTGTCGGTCGCGCCTGGCTTCCGCATCGGCAACGTCCACGTCATGGCCGGCGTGCCATCGATTTTCCAAGCCATGCTCGACAATGTCGTGCCGACGCTGAAGGCCGGCACGAAGATGCTGTCGGCGACCGTGCCCTGCCCGTTCGGCGAAGGCCTCATCGGCGGGCCGCTGGGTGATATCCAGAAAGCGCATCCCGATACGATCATCGGCTCCTACCCGAAATATGGCGATGGCAAGTTCTGGACCGAGTTGGTCGTGCGTGCCCGCAGCCAGGAGGCGCTGGACGCCGCCCGCGCCGATGTCGAGGCAATGGTCGCGGGGTTCGCCGACAATCCCGGCTGATCTGAGCCAGACCGGAACCAAGCACGACGCTGCAACGTTTCCCCGGCACGAGTTCGCTAGCTCGTAGATTGAGGGATCATCATGCGATTCAAAACCATCGTCGCCATTCTGCAGAACGAGCAGGACGCCGAGCGCGTGCTCGACTGCGCCATTCCGCTCGCCACCCGGTTTCAGAGCCATCTGGTCGGCATCCACGCCGAAACGCTTCCCGTGCCCTACACCTCCGCCACAGGCTTTCCCGACACCGAATTCCTGCAGGTTTCGGCAGATATGAACCGGGAACGGGCCGAGAAGTTGAGGACGCTGTTTCTCAGGCATATCGAGGATTCCGGTCTTTCCTTCGAGTGGCGAAGCCTGGAAAGCTTTTCGGGTGACAGCGCGCTGACCGGGATTTCGAGCGTGCGGGCCGCCGACCTGATCATAGCGGCGCAGCGCGAAACGGGCGGCGATTCCAGTGCGGACGTAGACACGCTGGTCTACGATGCCGGCCGGCCGGTGCTGGTGGTGCCGCACGAGGGTCCGCTGATCACCACCTTCAAACGCGTCTTGCTCGCCTGGAACGGAAGCAAGGAAGCGGCACGCGCCGCCTTCGACGCGCTGCCCTTCATCATCGAAGCCGAGAAGACCGACATATTGGTTATCGACCCTCCTGAAACGCTCGACGACAGCCCGGAGGCCGCCGGCGCCGAAATCGCGTCGGCGCTATCGCGCCACGGCGCCACCGTCAGCGTCTCGGTGCAGCAGTCGGGCGGCAGTTCGGTCGATGACATCATCCAGACCAGGATCGCGGAAACCGGCGCCGATCTGCTGGTGCTCGGCGCCTACAGCCACTCATGGCTGCGTCAGCTTCTGTTCGGCGGCGTGACGCGCAGCGTGCTGCGCACCGCGCCGGTGGCAGCCTTCCTGTCGCGGTAGGTCCACAGCGATCGCTGGCCCTTGCCTTTGCCAAGGCCCTTACTCTTGCCAAGATGGGGGCTTTCCAGCTAATTCCGCGCGCATTCCCCTGTTTTCCTGCGCGCGATCCCCGCGTGCTGTGGAGTGCGCGACATGTCCCTTCCCGAAAAAGCCTTTCCGGTCTCCTGGGACCAGTTCCATCGCGACGCCCGGGCGCTCGCCTGGCGGCTTGCCGGCGCCAACAAGGGACAATGGAAAGCGATCGTCTGCATCACGCGAGGCGGGCTGGTCCCCGCGGCGATCATCTCGCGTGAACTCGGCATCCGTGTCATCGAGACGGTCTGCGTCGCCTCCTATCACGACTATACCAGCCAGGGGCAGCTGCAGGTCCTCAAGGAGATCACCCCTGCCCTGCTCGCCGAAGACGGCGCCGGCGTGCTGATCATCGATGACCTGACCGACACCGGCAAGACGGCGGGCATCGTGCGCGCGATGATGCCCAAGGCGCATTTCGCCACCGTCTACGCCAAGCCGAAAGGCCGGCCGCTGGTCGATACTTTCGTCACCGAAGTCAGCCAGGACACCTGGATCTATTTCCCGTGGGACATGGGCTTCACCTACCAGAAGCCGATCGCCGACGACCACGCGGGCTGATTCGAACTACCTGCCTGTTACAGACCGGCAGCTTGCACTGGGGATGATTTGCTTTCGCAAACAGGTCCGGCAGGGCCGGATATTTTGTGAAATCGACGTCTATCGGCGGAAATCGGCCAGGCGAATGAAATTTTTTACTTTTATTGCCGACAATTAGCCGTAAGATTCGTGAGACGGCAAACGATTCCGGAGGCTGGGGCTAGCTTCTTCGATGTTGACGAGGCCAACGACACACAATCATCTGGCCGAAAGGGTCCGACGGCTCTTCGGCACGGCGCCGTGCCGCCTGCAGGTTGCCGCCCTGCCCTGGCGCGACACGGGAGACGGCGTCGAGATCATGCTGATCACCAGCCGCGATACGGGTCGATGGGTGTTGCCCAAGGGCTGGCCCGAGGCCAGGGAGCCGCTCTGCGAGGCCGCGGCGCGCGAAGCCGGCGAGGAGGCCGGGCTGCGCGGTCGTGTCTCTCATCTTGAAGCCGGCCGTTACTTCTACGCCAAGGTACTGGCTTCCGGCGAAGAAGTGCCGTGCGAGGTCCTGGTGTTTCCGCTGCATGTCGACAAAGTCGCGGACCGCTGGAAGGAAAAACACTCACGCACCCGCAAATGGGTCCGCGCAAGCGAAGCGGTGCGCATGGTCAACGAACCCGACCTTTGCCAGATCATCGCCTATTTCTGCGCCGACCCGCACAGCTTCTCCTGACGGGCGGCCACACCGCGCTCTTTGCAAAACGGGACTGGCTTGCAAGGGCTGGACATGCGTTGGCGCGTATCGACATGAATGCTTTGCTAAGGAATCAAGGATAGGATTCGGCAGCTCTGGTATTTTTGATCGATGGCGAATCCCGCAAATCCAATTCCAAACGAGTCCGACGAGCCCCAGCGCGAGCGTCGTCCGCGCGTGCTCAAGGGCGGGTCGATCATCACCGGAATTTCGAATTCGGAAGTGGGCTGCACGCTGCGCAATCAGCACGACGGCGGCGCCGAACTGAAGATACCGCTCGAAGCCCGGGTCCCAGATCGCTTCCTTCTCTATGTGCCGCTCGACGGCATTGCCTATCGTTGCGAGGTCCGCTGGCGACGCAACGACCGTATCGGGGTGCAGTTCACCGGCACCGAGCCAAAACCCCGGCTGCATTACGGCTGACGCCCGGGCAAGCTTGCGCGCGGAAAATCGTGATCCGCGCCTGCATTCTATCCCCGTTATCCACATATGTGACACACAAGATGTTGGGGTCACAAAAGCTACGCAAACGAATCCTTGACGGCGCAAAACGAGTCGCCTTTTATAGGCCATGTGCTCCTGTTGAGAGTGCGACCGGAAAGTTCTGAGCCCGGTCTTTTTTCCCGGACTATGTGCGTTTTTGCTCGCATTTCCGCCTGTTTACGAGGCCGGCGGAAGCGTTGGGATTGTGGGGCGGTTGGGACGATAGGGACAATTGTCGGGCTTGAATAAATTGTCTGTTAATACTATATTTAGTGTTTGCAGGTAGGTTCGACGCTAGATAGTGTGAATTTCCCTCGATCGAGGGAATCGGAAAAAATCAGTTTTGAGGGACCCGCGGGTTCGTCGGCGCGTTGGACAGATACTTCGCAAGGAGTTTGACCAGCAGGGCCGGCGGAGACCGCGAAAATGGAGAGCCGGTCGTTTCGAACGCCCGGCAGACGGCGGACATGCGCGTTTCGCATCGGGGGCAGAAATCCCTTGGGAAAAGCGCTATATATAGACAAAAGGGACCGGACCAATGCGCATCGAGCGTCGTTTCACCAAGCCAGGACAATCTGCCTATGCGGAGATCGAATTCCGCAAGGCGCTTTCGGAGATCAAGAATCCGGATGGTTCGGTGGTGTTCCGCTTGGACAATATCGACGTGCCGGCGCAGTTCTCCCAGGTTGCAGCCGATATCCTGGCGCAGAAATATTTCCGCAAGGCCGGTGTCCCCGCACGCCTTAAGAAGATCGAGGAGAACGACGTCCCCTCCTTCCTGTGGCGCTCCGTCGCCGATGAGGCGGAACTGGCGAAGCTGCCGGAAGCCGAGCGCTACGGTTCCGAGATCGACGCCCGCCAGGTCTTCGACCGGCTTGCCGGCACCTGGACTTACTGGGGCTGGAAAGGCGGCTACTTCAAGGGGTCGGAGGAAGACGCGCGCGCCTTCCGCGACGAGCTTGCCTACATGCTGGCCACCCAGCGCGTCGCGCCGAACTCGCCGCAATGGTTCAACACCGGCCTGCACTGGGCCTATGGCATTGACGGCCCGAGCCAGGGCCACTTCTATGTCGACCCGTTCACCGGCAAGCTGACCAAGTCGAAATCCTCCTACGAGCATCCGCAGCCGCATGCCTGCTTCATCCAGGGCGTACAGGACGACCTCGTCAACGAGGGCGGCATCATGGACCTGTGGGTGCGTGAAGCGCGCCTGTTCAAATACGGCTCCGGCACCGGCTCCAACTTCTCGCTGCTGCGCGGCGAAGGCGAAAAACTGTCCGGCGGCGGCCGCTCGTCGGGCCTGATGAGCTTCCTCAAGATCGGCGACCGTGCGGCGGGTGCCATCAAGTCGGGCGGCACCACGCGCCGCGCCGCCAAAATGGTCATCGTCGACGCCGACCACCCCGATATCGAGGAATTCATCGACTGGAAGGTCAATGAAGAGCAGAAGGTCGCCTCGCTGGTGACCGGCTCGAAGATCGTCAAGAAGCATCTCGAAGCGATCATGAAGGCCTGCGTCAACTGCGAAGGCAATGGCGACGACTGCTTCGACCCGTCGATCAACTCCGCGCTGAAGCGCGAGATCAAGGCGGCCAAGAAGTCGGCCGTGCCGGAGAACTACATCTACCGCGTCATCCAGTTCGCCAAGCAGGGCTATAGCTCGATGTCGTTCAAGACCTACGACACCGACTGGGATTCGGATGCCTACCTCACGGTTTCGGGCCAGAACTCCAACAATTCGGTGTCGCTGAAGGACAATTTCCTGCGCGCCGTCGAGGACGATGCCGACTGGCACCTGACCGCCCGCAAGGACGGCAAGGTGTTGAAGACGCTGAAGGCCAGGGATCTCTGGGAAAAGATCGGTTACGCCGCCTGGGCGTCGGCCGATCCGGGCCTGCATTTCAACACCACGATGAACGACTGGCACACCTGCGCATCGGCCGGTGCGATCCGGGCGTCGAACCCGTGCTCGGAGTACATGTTCCTCGACGACACGGCCTGCAACCTCGCCTCGATCAATCTGCTGCCCTACCGCAACGCTGACGGCACGATCGACATCGCAGCCTACGAGCACACGGTGCGGCTGTGGACCATCGTTCTCGAAATCTCGGTCATGATGGCGCAGTTCCCGTCGAAGGAGATCGCCAAGCAGTCCTACGAATACCGCACGCTCGGCCTCGGCTATGCCAATATCGGCGGCCTGCTGATGACGTCGGGCATTCCCTACGACTCCGATGAAGGCCGCGCGATCTGCGCCGCACTCACCGCGATCATGACCGGCATGGCCTATGCCACCTCGGCCGAGATGGCCGGCGAGCTCGGCGCCTTCGCCGACTACGACCGCAATGCGCAGAACATGCTGCGCGTCATGCGCAACCATCGCCGTGCCGCCTATGGCGAGAAGCAGGGCTACGAGAAGCTCGCCGTCAATCCGGTGCCGCTGGTCGCTTCCGACCTGAAGCAGCAGGACCTTGCTACCCACGCTAAGGCCGCCTGGGACCGCGCCATCGAACTCGGCGAGGAGCATGGCTACCGCAACGCGCAGGCGACCGTGATTGCGCCGACCGGCACGATCGGCCTGGTCATGGATTGCGACACCACCGGCATCGAGCCCGACTTCGCGCTGGTGAAGTTCAAGAAGCTCGCCGGCGGCGGCTATTTCAAGATCATCAACCGCGCCGTGCCGGAAGCGCTGCGCACGCTTGGCTACTCCGAAGCCCAGATCGCCGAGATGGAGGCCTATGCGGTCGGCCACGGCAACCTCAACCAGGCGCCCGCCATCAACCCCGGCGCGCTCAAGGCCATGGGCTTCACCGACGACAAGATCGCGGCGCTCAATGCGGCGCTGAAATCGGCCTTCGACATCAAGTTCGTCTTCAACCAGTGGACGCTCGGCGGCGACTGGGTGAAGGAGAATTTCGGCTTCACCGACGAGCAGCTCAACGATTTCTCGTTCGAGATCCTGCCGGCGCTCGGCTTCTCCCGCAAAGACATCGAGGCCGCCAACATTCATGTCTGCGGTGCGATGACACTGGAAGGCGCGCCGTTCCTCAAGGCCGAACATCTGGCGGTGTTCGACTGCGCCAGCCCGTGCGGCAAGATCGGCAAGCGTTCGCTGTCGATCAACAGCCACATCCAGATGATGGCGGCTGCACAGCCCTTCATTTCCGGCGCCATCTCCAAGACCATCAACATGCCCAACGATGCGACGGTGGAAGACGCCAAGGGCGCCTACATGCTGTCGTGGAAGCTGGCGCTGAAGGCCAACGCGCTCTACCGCGACGGCTCGAAGCTGTCGCAGCCGCTCAACTCGTCACTGCTCGCCGATGGCGAGGACGACGAGGATGAAGCCGTCGAGCAGCTGCTCGCCGCACCTGCGGCAGCACGTGCCGCACAGATCACCGAGCGGATCGTCGAGCGCATCATCGAGCGCGTGTCGCGCGAGCAGGAAAAGCTGCCCGGCCGCCGCAAGGGTTACACGCAGAAGGCCAAGATCGGTGGCAACACCATCTTCCTGCGCACCGGCGAATATGACGATGGCCGTCTCGGCGAGATCTTCATCGACATGAACAAGGAAGGCGCGACCTTGCGTGGCCTTCTCAACAATTTCGCCATCGCAATCTCGCTGGGCCTGCAATATGGCGTGCCACTCGACGAATATGTGCACGCCTTCACCTTCACCAAGTTCGAGCCGGCCGGCATGGTGCAGGGCAACGATGCCATCAAGAGCGCGACGTCGATCCTCGACTACGTGTTCCGCGAACTGGCGATCTCCTATCTCGGCCGCAACGATCTCGCTCATGTCGACCAGTCGGACTTTTCCAACACCGCGCTCGGCCGTGGCATCAGCGAAGGCAAGACTGATGCGGTTTCCAAGGGCCTGACCCGTGGCGCCTCGCCGGTGAAGCTGGTGTCGCGCGTCAGCGGCAATGATCCGAAAGGCTTTGCGGCCCCCTCGGGCGCCCCTGCCCGCTCGGTGCCGACCGCCTTCTCCGGCTCCAACGTGCTGGCGCTGAAACCTGCTAGCGACGAAGCGGTCGCCTACAAGCGCGACTATGAGGAGCGGGCAAAGGAACTGGCCGAGGACATCGCCTTCGAGGAAGCCGCTGCTTCCGATGCCACGGCAGGCTTGTTCACCGACGCCGCGGCCGTTGAGGCGGCCGAAGCCAAGAAACTCGCCAACGACCGCCGCGCCAAGTCCCTGCTCCAGGGCTACACCGGCAATTCCTGCTCCGAGTGCCAGAACTTTACGATGGTGCGGAACGGGACTTGCGAGAAGTGCGACACGTGCGGTTCGACGAGCGGGTGCAGCTGAGCATATTCTGAGGCGCTAAAACGCAACATCATCGGCCCGGTCGCAAGATCGGGCTGATTTATTTAAACCGTCAAAAAAGTGATTCTTGGATTTCGTTCTCAACCCCATGATCGAACCGGATCACACCATTGATAAGCCATTGCGGATAGGCTTTGTGGGTCCCCATCGCGAGAACAAAACCTTTCTTCGAATACTCGACTCCAAATCTTTCCGTCATTTTTCGCAACGTTTCCGTTTCGCCATAAAGCCGTTGCCATTTGAGAAAAGTCGCCTCTATCTCCCAATCCTGACAAGTTCCTTCACGTGACCCATCTGCCGTTTCGTATTTATACTTGAAGAGAAATGGAGCTGGTTCATACGGAACTAAGCTCTTGTCCAGAAACCCAAACAGGCTATTGGCCTCCTGATCGTGCCACTTACGAAATCGCGCTTTCTCGTCCTCAAACGTAGCGCGATCTTTTCTTTCAACCACAAACTCAGCGTTCAGTGGTCGAATGAGTGCCAAACTTCGACCTCGTTCTAGTTCGGTATTAAGACTGAAAACAACATGCCGAGCTAAGAATTGGGCTCGTGATTTTTCAGACAAACTGCCCGTTATTACGAGAGAACGATGCTCCAGCCTTCGGCTCTCGCTTCTGTGGTCGCCTTTAGGAAGGCTCCAGCCATACTCTATAGTATCCCATCTACCAAACTTTTGGGCATCTTCTAGAGTCCGAAAAGCTACTGGGTATAGCCGAATCCAGTTACCGTTGAAATCTAACCCTGCACAACAGACCAGCTCCCCGTGAGTTTCTCCAACGCGCGGCGCCGCCTTTACCAAAATCACCGCCGAGTCGCGCTGAGATAGAGATGCCAATCACGCAGCCTTTAGACAAAAGCCTTTCGGTACGCCAAGATTTTTAATTGAACTCTTTCTGATTTTCAATATCTCTTCACAAACAATAGAGCGATGGCAGTCTTTGTGATCCCTTTCAAAACACATCAAGCAGATGTTTTTTGTTTCCGCCTGCAATGCCAAATCACGGATTAATTTTCCAGCTTCCTCATTCGCGATATGGCTTCTGAAAATTCGCTCGAACCGCTGACGATCGCCGCTTCGGGCAGCCAGCCGACCCTCTCTGGGATCACCAAGAATTTTTGTGTGCCGATAGTCGATCGCATAATTTTCGAGATGGTTCCTAAGCGAGTTTTTGGAGAATCCGGGCTTTCTTGACAGGGGTAAATCTCTCACATCGACAAGCAATTCAACCTTTGCTGCCTTCAGTACGGATACGAAGTCGCCAATTTCAGAACCTTCGTAGCCAATTGTCAGTAGCGCCATGGGACATCTCATTTTCTGTTACCACGGTCATAGGCCATCAAACTTGTCCGAAGCGTGACGCACGATCAATCACTAGATCGCACATTAGTGACGCCGTGCGATCGCGGTTGGCTTCGGCCGACTCCTAGCCCGCCGGCAACACCCGCAGCGTCTGCTCGTCAAACAACGGCTCATCCTGCCCGATGCGGACGAACAGCAGCTTCCGCCCCTCACCCGTGGGCACCTCGAAATACTGGATGCCGTCAGGCATTTCGCCCCAGTCGCCGCACGGCGGCTCCGGGATCTCATCGGGGCTTGCTACCGCTTTCAGTTCTTTCGCGTAGGCGGCGTCGGGGCTGAATGTGTAGCGTTTGACGGCGGCAGGCGCGGCGCCCTCGGTCTAAGGCGTCGAATTCAATAACTTGTTTGCATCTGGCCATGCCTTCGGCTTGCCCAGCTCAAAGTCTCTCGCCATGCCATCTCAGATGGTCGTCCATGAAGCTGGAGATGAAAAGATACGAGTGATCATATCCATCCTGCATCCGCAATTTTAGCGGAATACCCGCTTTGGCGCAGGCCGCCTCAAGCAGCCAGGGCCTCAGCCCGTCGTCAAGAAATCCATCCGACGTTCCCTGATCCACCAGAAATTCGGGGAAACGGTATCCGTCGTCGATGAGCGACGTCGCGTCACAGGCTCGCCACGAGGCCTCATCCTTGCCGAGATACTTCTCAAAGGCCGGTCTCGACCAGCCGGCGGTGCTTGGCTGGGCGATCGGGGCGAACGCCGAGCAGCTCTTGAAACGTTGCGGATTCTTCAAGGCAATCGTCAGCGCGCCATGCCCGCCCATCGAATGGCCAAAGATTGCCTGGCGCGCCATATCGGCTGGAAATTCAGCCGCGATGAGGGCCGGCAACTCCTCGGTGACATAGGAATACATGCGATAATTCTTCGCATAAGGCTCTTGCGTCGCATCGAGATAGAAGCCGGCGCCGGAGCCGAACTGCCAGTTGTCTTTTTCATCCGGAATGTCGGCCCCACGCGGGCTGGTGTCGGGACAGACGACGATCAGGCCAAGCTCGGCGGCCATGCGCCTGTACTCGCCCTTGTCCATTACATTGGCGTGGGTGCACGTCAGGCCTGAGAGATACCACACAATTGGACAAGGCGCCTCCCGCGCCTGCGGAGGTATGAAAACGGCAAAAGTCATGTCGCAACGGCAACTCGTCGACAAATGGGAATAGACGCCCTGCACGCCGCCATGGGCTTTCGTTTGAGAGATGATTTTCATGTGTTCTCCACGTTGCGGGTCGGATGACGGTCGCCCCCTACTGCCAACCAGCGGCAGCACTTGCGTCCTGCCATCCTATGGTTCTTGTGTCGACGGATCTCAGCGCGGAAAAAGAACCTCGCCCATTCCGAGCACTGCATTGTCCCCGCCATATTTGTGCGGTGCGCTCCCCAGAAGCGGCCGTTTCAAAATGCCCTCGGCGATCAGATGACGATCGATGATGGCGGCGAAAACGCTCTCGGGTGCGCCACATTCGACGAAGCTCGGCGACATGCGTGCCGGCGTGCGATCGAGAAGGATCGAACCGCGACGCATCAAATAACCGGGCATCTCGCCGGTGCCACCGGCCACCACCAGCGTGCCGGCGATCATGCGGCTGCCGGCAAGGTCGCCGGAGCCTTTCAGCACCGCGATCAGGCCGCGCCGCATGCGGTCCGCCGCGAAGGCGCCCGCCTTGCCCCTGACAATCAACACACCGCCGTTCATGCCGGCCAGTTCCCCCACGAGCGGCGCACCGAGGTGGTCGCCGGCATTGCCCGTTATCTCAAGCCTGCCGCCGCGCATGCCGGAGCCGGCGTATGGACCCGCATTGCCTTCGATCGTGAGCTTGCCACCGCGCATGGCGCGCCCGGCCTGGGCGCCGGCATTGCCAACGAGGCGAACCGACCCGGTCCGCATGCCTTGCGCCACAAGGTCAAGGCGCGCGCTTCCACCTTCGAACACGATGCTTGTCGGATCGCTGCCGGCGACGCGAAAAATGTCGCCCACCTTCGATCCGTGCTTCGACATGCCGATCTGGATTCCTTCGACGTCGCGCCTTTCGATCCCGGCCAGCCGCTCCGGCGTCAGCGGCGACAGGTCAAGGCGCTCCGGCGGCTCTGTAACCAGGGTGAAGGTCAGCCCCTTCATGGCAGCATATCCTTCAGCGAGTAGATGAATTTTCCGAGCTTGCCGCCGTAATTGCCGGCGCTGATGCGAACCGCGCCTCTTTTCGGTCCGAGCTCTATGACAGCCTTGATGCCGGCCTTCATCGCGGCGGCAACTGCATCATTGGTTTCACCATCGATGACGATTTCCAGGACGGCGTTGATGTCGGGACCGAGTTCACTCGCGACGACGCCGCGCAACGTCGGCGCATAGGCTTCGTTGGCCGAGGCGATCATCCCTTTGTATTTGCCACCTATCTTGGAACCCGAACGGGCGATGCCGCCCGGAAACGGCACGATGGCGCCAGGCGCCATGCCGATCGCACCGACCGCGGCCTCGGCAGCGGCCAAAGCGTTGGCGCTGCTTTGCGCCATGACAAAGAAATTGCCGCCACCGACAGCTTCCTTCGTCAGTCCGGTCGTTGCTTCGCACAGGAACTCGCCATCCATGACGGGAATACGCCAGAAATGCCTGTCGCCGATCTTCTTGGAGATTTGCCAGCCGTCGCCGAAATAACGCAGCGCCGAACCGAGCTTGAGCTCGGCGCTGCCCTGCAGCCCGGCAAAGCAGGCGGAACCCGGCGAGGTCAAAACGCACTGGCCGACACGATTGAGCAGTTGTTTCTGCAATTCGTCCGTTCCCATCGCGAAAATCATGACGCGGCAGCCCGGCCGGCCATCCGGTGTGGCCGACGGCGGCAGGTCGAGATCGATTGCCGCTTCGCAGCCGCAACCGATCACCGAGGTGGCGAAGCCGGTCATCGTGATCGCCGCCTGGCGAGCCCATTTCCGGCTCGGCGCGGTGATGACGATGGCGGTTGCGCGCATGCCGAAGGCTTCCGCGAAGGTATCGTCGATCGTCACCCCATTGACGCTCATGTTCGGCATGGCACCTCGCCGAATGGCTGTTCGCGCGCAATCGCGGAATCCGGAAAATTGAACCAGTCCAGCGACAGGCCGTAGCGCTGCTGGTGATAGTCCTCGAGCCGTCGCACCATTGCCTTGTCGACAGGCGGCTTGAGCCTCAATGCCTTGCCCCAGCGGTAATGGATGATTTCCCCGTCTTGCACGACGAGATCGCCATCCTTGAAAACATACGCCGCCTGTCCGAGCATTTTCGCGATATCGCGGTCCCTGCGATAGACAGCGATGTCGGCTATTGCACCGGCGCCGAGATGGCCTCGATCCGTCAAGCCGAGCAGCTTGGCCGGCGCCGCGCGCGTCATGATGGCGATTTCCTCGAACGTGTATTCGCGGTCGATTGCGGCCAGGGTAGAGAGCGCCAGGGCGGATCGTGAAAGTCCAGCGGTCATTTCGGCGCGCGCTTCCCGGCTCATCAGCAGTTCGAACAGCGCCGGATAAGCGGTAAAAGGTGCACCGTTGGGATGATCAGTGGTGAAGAACACACGCCAGGGATCGTCGATCAGGAGAAAAAGCTCAAGCCCGATCGCCCACTGCATCGTGCCGTAGAAGTCCTTGCCATAGCTGTAGGGCACGATGCCGCCGCCATTGCCGTCACCATCATGAATGACGGTCTTTTTCGGGTGCGCGCTGCCACGCGCCGAAAACTGCCGCATGACGTCGGAGGAGACCGTGACCGTCTGGCCGAACATGACCTGGCCGATATCGATGGTGACTTCCGGCGTCGCGTTGACCAGTTCGGCAAGCCGTGCGGCGGCGGAAGAAAACCCGCGTTTTCCTTCCGTGCCATAGCCATAGAACTGGAGGTGGGCGAGATGCAGCGGCAGCCCATCCGCCGCTGCAATCGTCGCAGCCGCCGTATCCGCCGATCCGGGGCTGCCCAGATTGTTGCAATGGACATGCAGGGGATGCGGCAGGCCAAGACTGTCGACGGCGGCCTGCAGCGTCTTGACGATCTTGCGCGAACTGACGCCATAGGAAGGCACGACATCGTCCAGCGAGAAGGTGCGGACGTTCTCCTTGAAGGCGGCCGCCGCACCGGCGTTGATCACCTTGACCCCAAGCGCTCGCGTCGAAGCGACCGTCCAGGCGACATAGTCCTCGATCATCGTTCGGGGGGCGTCGTCGCGGATCATCGACAACAGGAAATCGTCATTGCCGAGAATGGCGAGGGTTGCTTTGTCGATGATCGGGATGTCAGCCAGTTCGAGATGCGTGTGAAGCGCCGCTCCCGGCGACATCGCCGGCTCGACCACCGTCGTAAAGCCCATCTTTGCGTAGAGGCAGCCGGTCTGGAACGTCGACCAGCCGGCATTGGAGAGCGGCGTCATTGCTGGCCGCGGCTGATGGGCGGCGTGCTGTTCGGGCAAGAGCAGCCGCGCGGTGTTCACATTGCCGCCGCCAATGTGGGAGTGGATGTCGATGGCGCCAGCCATCACGATGCAGCCGCTGGCTTCGATGATCCGGTCGGCCGCCCCTCCCGCCGGCGCCGGAACGATCTTGTCGTCCTTGATCCAGAGGTCGCCTTTGCCGAGACGGCCGTTGACGGGATCGATGATGTCGCCGCCGGCGATTTTCGTCAGCATGGCAGTGCCTCGGCGAAAGCATGGGTAGCGATCAGGCGGATGATCGTCGCGGCGGAGGGCAATTGCGAGGCCGCTTGCGCATCGATCGACCTGAGCGAGCCCGTGCGGCTGGAGTAGACAACCGCATCGTGATCGACCCCAGCCTCGCCGATGGCGATGGTGACCGCGGCGCCGGCAACCGGCTCTTGCGTTTTCGTCAACGCAATCAGCGCGATGCGGCGCTTTTTTTCCTTCGGTTGAGCCGTTGTGGCGGAGATCCGCAGGTGCAGGTCGGCTTCGCCGGCAGCGATCATGCGCGCCACATCGCAGCGCCAGGGATCGAATTCCGGGAAGCCGCGCGCAAAGCCGGTGCGCAGTGGAAAACCTGTCATCCAGGCCGAGGCGAGCGTGCTTCCCCAGCCGTTTTCGTTCGCCGGCAGATGAAGGCCGGATGCGCGCGATTTGCGATTGAGATCGGCGATCAGTCCTTGCAGCATCTCCAATGCCAAGCCTTCGGCGGCGTGGCCTGAAAACAGGAACACGGGGAAATGCGCGGCCGCCAGAGCTTTGGCGAAATCATTGAAATTCGACACCGGTTGCGATGTACGCTGCCCTTTGTACTGTGCCCGCAGTGCCGCCAGCGTGGCGGCGAGGCTGGCTTGGCCACAGGAAAGTTGCGTTGCCTTGCGCCCGCCGTTCAGCGGCGGCACGGACATCCCGTTTGGACCTACCACGAAGAACGCGCGCTGGTTCCCGGTCGAGAGGTCGGGAACCGTCCCAGCGAGTTCGCCAACAAGACCATGATGGATCCGCGGGAGCTCGCCCACGATCACCACGACATCGGCACGCCGGCGCGTCTCACCGGGGGCGACGGTCATTGCCCCCTTGTCCGTAAAAAGCGCGGTCTCTCGGGCAAGTGCCGCGCCATCGGCATGGTCGTATGCCGCGCCAGCCCGCTCGGCCAGCGCGATCGCCACCCTGGTGCCGTCTATATCCGTATCAAAGCTGAAAACCGGGCACCGACTTGACGACAATAGCGACGCGGCATGCGCAGCCGCGTGCTCAATCAGCGCTTCCCGGTTGCCGATCCAAGCAACCGCCATTCGCTAAACTACTTTCTGGTGCCGGCCCGATCCTAGACGAAACTGGATTGGCCGTGAACCCCACCTTGCAGCGGATCAGCGAATGTTTTCATACGCGTCAACAAATTCCGACCCTGCTTAGTCATATTTGACGTAAGCGAAGCGTTGATCGGTCAGCGGAGTGCCTTCCAGCGCCCCGCCTTCCTTGGCCGGCTGCCACTGAACAACATCCTCGATCTTTTTCGCCAACTCGAAATCCTTGTCGGTAATGCCTTTCGCCGCGTGGTTCGTCAGGCGCACCTCGACCCAGGCATAGGAGGCGGTGATATCGGGATGGTGCCACGCCGCCTCGGCGAGATGGCCAACCGTGTTGATGACCATGAGCGTCGATTTCCAGCTGTGGGTCTTGTATTTGCGCCGGATCCAGCCGTTTTCGTAACGCCATTTCGGCAGCTCCTTCTCAAGCCGATCGGCGATCTCGGCTTCCGAATAGACCTTTTCCTTGACTGTCTCGTTCATCTCGACCTCCGCGAATTGCTCGGTCTGTCTATGCGCCGGAGCCGGCAAACACGTGATGCATTCTCTTTGGCTTGCCCCATCGACGAAAACAGTTATCATGGTACCGGGCACCTAAACTTCCATGATGCATCCATGATGCACCCATCGGGGGGCAGATGTCGAATTCTGTTACCATACGAGTGCCCGCTCGCCTGCACCTTGGCTTCCTTGATCTCAATGGCGATGCCGGACGGCGGTTCGGCAGCGTCGGGCTTCCATTGAGCGAACCCGAAACCGTCGTCACCCTGTCGCGGTCCGGCGAGACCATCGTCGAAGACTCCGAGAGCACCCGCGCCAGCGAGCATCTGTCGACGCTCTGCAAGCATCTCGGCATTCGCGGCCAGCACCATCTGGTGGTCGAGCAGTCGATCCCCAGTCATGCGGGTCTGGGGTCCGGCACGCAGATCGCCCTTGCCGTCGCCTCGGCATTGCGCACTCTCCATAATTTGCCTCTGGATATCGTCGGCGACGCCAGCCTGCTCGAGCGGGGCGGCCGATCCGGCATCGGCATCGCAAGTTTCGAAGACGGCGGCGTCATAGTCGACGCCGGCAAGAACGACCGCGGCGGAACGCCTCCGGTCGTCGCGCGGCTGCCGTTTCCGGAAGAGTGGCGCGTCATCCTCATCCTCGACCATTCCGGGCATGGACTGCATGGCGCTGCCGAGGTCGCGGCGTTTCGTTCGCTGCCGCCATTCCCAACGGCAGGCAGCGGGGAGATCTGCCGGAGGGTGCTGATGGGCATTATGCCGGCTCTGGTCGAGCGGGACCTTCCGGCATTCGGCGCCGCCGTCACCGCGATACAGATGCTGATCGGCAGCCATTTCGCCCCGGCGCAGGGCGGCGTGTTCACCTCGAAGGGGGTCGAGATGGCGGCCCACCGTCTCAATGAAGCAGGCGCCGTCGGCATCGGCCAGAGTTCCTGGGGGCCGACAGGCTTTGCCTTCGCGCCATCGCATGACGCCGCACTCAAGTTCGTCGACGCGGTTCGGAAGACGAAAGTTGGAGACGGCCTTGAGATCAAGATCGTCAAGGGCAGGAACTCCGGCGCGAAGATCAGCTCAACCAGGCTGAATCTCGTCGGCAGCTGACGCTCCCGTTTCAGGCAGAAAGGCAAGAAATGGCCCGCAAACACATCCTGCACATGCTGACACCGTTGAAGCAGATGAGCCCCTTCGACGTGAATATGGCGCTCGACGCAGGTTTCGACGCCGTCGTCCCCTATGTCGATGTAAGCCTCGCCGAAGTGACAGGCCTGGTCCAGGACGCGATCTTTTCGCGCCCGCCGGATGCGGGTGTCGACACCGGCATCTTCATCGCCGGGAAGGATGCCTCGTTGGCGCTCGACATGTTCGACGCCGCGAAGAAGGCGATGGTGCCGCCTTTCCAGGTTTCGGTATTTGCCGATCCGGCCGGCTCGTTCACCACGGCCGCGGCGATGGTGGCCAAGGTCGAAAAGGCGCTGGAGAAGAAATTCCAGCGTGGGCTCAGGGATACGAGGGTGGCTGTTTTCGGCGCCACCGGCGTCGTCGGCTTCTGCACCGCCGTCATCGCGGCAGAGGAAGGTGCACGGGTCACACTTGTCGGCCATGACGGCATTGAAAGGGTCAAGCAGATCGCGGCCGAGATCGAAAGCAGATTCAACATCATCGTCGATGCCGCTGACGGATCGAGCGACGCCCGCAAGACAAAGCTGGCCGAGGCAAACGAAATTATCCTGGCTTGCGCTAAAGCCGGCGTCCAAGTGGTCTCCAAAGCCCAATTGAAAGGCAATGACCTGCTTATTGCGGCCGACGTCAATGCTGTTCCCCCGGCCGGCATCGAAGGATTGGCCGTCAATGCCAATGGTGATCCACTCGAAACGGCAAAAGCTGTCGGCATTGGTCCGCTTGCCATTGGCAATGTCAAATATAAGGTCGAATTCGGTCTCTTCAAAAGAATGATCGAATCCGAAAAGACGATCACGCTCGATTTTCAGGAAGCGTTTTCCCTTGCACGCGAGATTGCCAAGTAACGCCGGATCTCTTTTGATCGCGGCAATTTCAGGCCGGGCGCTGGCCGCCGCCGCGCGTCGCGCCGGTTATCGTCCGCTGGTCGCCGATTTCTTTTGCGATACGGACACCGTCGCGCTCGCAGAACGCGCGACGATATTGCCGGGCGACCTGCAGGGGGGCGTCGATGGCGAGCGCATCATTGACACGCTTCGGCGATTGGCTGGCGACGACCTCCCGGTCGCCATTATCCTGGGCTCTGGGTTTGAGCGGATGCCTGAGACCGTGGACAAGATCGCGCGACACTTTCCGCTCGCAGGCAATGGCGGCGGCGCGATCCGCAGGATCAAGGATCCGCAGTTGCTGGCTGATGATTGCACCGAACTCGGCATCCCGCATCCGCAATTGCGATGGGACCAGCCGCCTGATCCGGAGAACTGGGTGGTCAAGACCGCGGGCGGCGCCGGCGGCGGGCACGTCAGACGAGCAGCCGGAGAAAGCCCGACCGCCGGCCGCTATTTCCAGCGCTTCGTTGCCGGACGCAGCATCTCGGCCCTGTTCGTCGGCAACGGGCAAACCGCGCACATCGTGGGCTTCAGCCAACAGTGGACGTCCCCCTCCCCGACAGCGCCCTATCGCTATGGCGGCGCCGTGCGGTTGAGACGCTTCGATCGCAGACAGGCGGCGCTCATCGGCGGTTGGCTCTCAAGTCTGACGCGGCGCGCCGGCCTGGTTGGATTGTGCAGCGCCGATCTCATCCGCGGGCCGGATGGCTACAAGTTCATCGAGATCAATCCGAGGCCGGGCGCCACCCTCGACATTTTCGACGATGTCGAAGCGCCATTGATCGAAGCGCATCTGCGCGCCGCGACGGGTCAGGTCTTCCGCTTGCCGCGCTTCGTCGATTCGATGGCGTCGATGGTGACTTACGCCGCGACGCCAATCACTCACTTTCCGTCGATCGCCTGGCCTGAATGGACAGCGGACCAGCAGTCGGCTGGCACCCGTCTGATTGCCGGCGACCCTGTCTGCACGGTCTTCGCACGCGGTCCGAGCGTCCAATCGACCAAGCGGCTCATCAAGGGACAAGCCAGTCAATTGCAACTCCAATGGGAAGGAGACCGGACATGAAAGACGGTTCGGCATTCCTGAACGACAATGCACAGCGCATCGTTGACGGCATGATCGGCGACGCCGAACGCCTGCGTATCGTCGTCTCCACGGGGCCATTGGGCGAGCGCCTGATCGATGCCGGCGCCAAGACCGTCGGCAGCGTCGAAGCCGGGCTGCGCATGGCTGAGGCCGCGATGGGCGGTCTCGGCAGCGTTTCGGTGTTCATGGATCGCGCTTCACAGCAATGGCCGTTCACCGTCGAAGCGCGATCTTCGCAGCCGGTGCTAGCCTGCCTGGGCAGCCAGTATGCGGGCTGGAACCTGTCTGGCCAGGACTATTTCGCCATGGGATCTGGACCGGCGCGGGCACTCGCCCGGGTCGAACCGCTGTTCGAAACACTTTCCTATCGCGACATCGCATCGTCCGCGGTGCTTATCCTGGAGACGGCCGAACCGCCTCCCCGCGCGATCGTTGAGAAAGTGGGCAAGGCAACTGGACTGGCGACGGAAAAGCTCACCTTCCTCTATGCGCCGACACAAAGCCTTGCCGGCGGCGTGCAGATCGTTGCGCGCGCGCTCGAGGTTGCCCTGCACAAGATCAACGATCTCAAATTCCCGCTGGAGAACGTTGTCGATGGCATCGGAACGGCTCCGATCCCCGCCCCCCATCCGGATTTCCTGACCGCCATGGGCCGAACCAACGATGCCATCATCTATGGCGGCAGCGTCCAGCTCTTCGTGAAAGGATCGGCGAAAGAAGCTGGCAAACTCGCGGAAAAACTCCCAAGCAGCGCCTCACGGGACTACGGCCAACCCTTCGCCGAGATCTTCACGCGGTTCAAGGGCGATTTCTATGCCATCGACCCGCTGCTGTTCAGCCCGGCCGAAGTGATCGTGACAGCGATCGAAACCGGCGATACGTTTCGCGCCGGTGGGCGTGATCTGAAGATGCTCGAACGGAGTCTCGGCTAAGAGGATGGCGGTGCAAAGGGATTCGTCCGTCATTCGCCTGCCCGACGACTGCATTTCGTGCAGCCCTGCCGCGGACGCGGCAATGAGGGCGTGGAATCGCTCGCGCCGCCGACATTCCCGCACCCGAGAGGCCACATGATCCCTCGCATCCTGATCGTCAGCGACAAAGTGGACACCGGCTCCAACGGCCTGGCGGTAGGGCTTGGTCGGCGGGGCGCCGCCGTTGCAGCCGCGCCGCTGGCGGCTATCGCATTCGACACCGGCAGCCCGAGCGGGCTTTCGATCCCTGGCTTCGGCGGCACGCTGCCCGACGCCGTGCTCGTCCGTTCGATCGCCGCTGGATCGTTCGAAGCGATTACCCGGCGCCTCGGCGTGCTGCACGCGTTAAGCAGACTGTCGGTTCCCGTGTGGAATTCCGCGCAGGCGATCGAGCGCTGCGTCGACAAGTCGATGACGACATTCCTCTTGAAAAATGCCGGCCTGCCTACGCCACGCACCTTTGCCGTAGAAGGACTTGCCGTCGCCGAGGAGATCGCGGCGCAAGAGCTTCCGCGGGGACCGCTGGTGCTGAAACCATTGTTCGGGGCGCAAGGCCGCGGGATAAAGCTGATCCGCACGCTCTCGGACCTGCCGGCCGCAGAAGAGGTGAACAGCGTCTACTACCTTCAGCAATATGTGTCGCGTGCCGGTCCGCCTTTCCGGGATTTTCGCGTCTTTGTCTGCGCCGGCGAGACCGTGGCGATGATGAGCCGCATCAGCGACGACTGGATCACGAACGTCAACAGGGGCGGCGTGCCGGAACAGGTTTCCGAACATGGCAAGGCGGAACTGGCCTCGCTGGCTGTCGCCGCGTCAGCTGCGGTCGGCGCGGATTTTGCCGGCGTGGACATCGTGCGGGCTGACGACGGCAATCTGCTCATACTCGAAGTGAACAGCATGCCCGCCTGGTCGGGATTGCAATCGGTGGTCGCCGTGAACATCGCCGAAGCAATCGCCGATGCCTTGCTGAAACTCCTGGCCGACCGCGCCGAAGCGGCCGCCGCGCCGCGGCCCTACCGTTTCGCCGCGCCTGCGAATTCGTGAGGGCCGCTAGGTTGGCGCTATCGCGTGAACGCCTCCGGGCCAGCTACAAGGATGCCTGCAGGATGGAGATCGAAGCCCTCAAACCGGGCAACGTCCATCTGTTCGCCGACGGACACGGCATGTCGGCCGCTCAATTCATGATGAGTGCGGAGGTTTCTTCCGGGCCGCTGACCGATCCTCGTCTGCCGGTCGGACAGCGCATGCTGGAGGCGGTGCGCGCGACCCGACTGGCGGTCGCAACCAATACCAATCTCGGAATCATCCTTCTGACAGGGCCACTGATATGCGCCGCCGAAATGAGCGGTGACAGACTGCAGGACAATCTCGACTCGCTGCTTCGGGCTTTGAGCGTGCAGGATACCAAGGCGGTGTTCGAGGCGATCGTCACGGCCGCGCCAGGTGGCCTCGGAGAAGCCGCCAACGATGTGCGGCAGGAGCCGAAGATCCATTTGCTGGACGCGATGCGGGAGGCCACCGACCGCGACATGATCGCCCGCCAGTACGGCAGCTGTTTCGGCGACGTGTTCGGGGTCGGGCTCGCGGCGCTGGATGGAGCGTTGGCACGTGGAGAAACCGGCATGTGGCCGACGATATTCGTCTACATGGCGTTTTTCGCCGACTTCCCCGACAGCCATGTGATGCGCAAGCACGGCGTTGACGTCGCAAATCAGGCGCGGCAGGAAGCCGTTGCCGTCCAGGCGGCGCTCCATGCCGAGGGCGACGAACCGTCTCGCATTCGCCTGCTCATGGAGTTCGACCGTCGGTTAAAGGCCGACAACATCAATCCCGGCACCTCGGCCGACCTCACCGTGGCTACTCTTTTAGTCCACACCCTCGCCCTCACCTTGCATAATCGCGGCGTTGGTGCTTGACTTCCAAAAGCGGAAGCTGTGCTTCCGCGGCTATCTAGCCAACCGGTCCGGGCAAATCCGGACGCTGCCAACAAGGATAGCTGTCCATCGAGCGCCTGCTCGGTTGCAGCGTCCGTGGACACCATAATTGTGTCTTGGAGGAAATTGGCATGGCAAAAATCTCAAAGGTTATGGTCGGTGAATCGCTGGTGGGAGACGGCAACGAAGTCGCGCATGTCGACCTGCTCATCGGCCCGCGGGGGAGCGCGGTCGAAACGGCATTCTGCAACGCGCTTACCAACAACAAGGACGGCTTTACTTCGCTTTTGGCGGTGATCGCGCCCAATCTTCAATGCAAGCCCAACACCGTGATGTTCAACAAGGTCACGATCAAGGGCGCCAAGCAGGCGGTCCAGATGTTCGGCCCGGCGCAGCACGCCGTGGCAAAGGCCGTGCAGGACAGCGTCGCGGACGGGACCATTCCGGCCAACGAAGCGGACGACGTGTTCATCTGCGTCGGGGTATTCATCCATTGGGACGCGGCGGACGACGCCAAGATCCAGAAATACAATTACGAGGCGACAAAGGAAGCTATCCAGCGCGCCGTTGCAGGAACGCCGACCGCCGCCGAAGCAACGGCCCAGCGCGACAAGGTCAAGCATCCGTTCGCAGCCTAGACAAGAGACAGCCCCGCACAGGAAAAACCCTCTTCTGAGACGGATGGTCTGTTGCGCCGGCTGAAAAAGGTTCTGGGCTTTTGAAACGTCAACTCCCGAAGGGCGCTCGCCCTTCGGGAGTTGACGAGCGACGATTGTCAGGCGCCGAGTGACGCGAGGCGGCCGGGGGTGAGCGTAGCGTTGTGCAATGAGGTTGCGACCAGCGCCGCGGCGACACCCATCGCGGACAAGGCGCTGATGTCGGTCTCATCTCGGACGCCGCCGGCCGCGATGACGGCGCGATTTCCGGCCTTGGCCTTGACCTCCTGCAACCGCCCGAAGTCGGGACCGGCGGCCGCACCGACCTTGGCCAGCGTCATGACAATCACCTTTTGCGGCCAAAGCTCGGGCTCATCGAGAAGAGAACGCGGTCCGCAAAAACTATCGCCGACGAAATCAAGGGACAGGATGAGATCGGGATGATCGCGAAAACGCCGCAGCAACATGTCGTCCCGCTGCGATTCAGAGCCCAAAACAGGAGACAGCGAGCGTTCGGCAAGCGCCGCCAAAAGTGTCTTTTCGTCGGCCACACCGGCATCGACCCAAAGTTCCGGCGGCTCCGCCATCGTCCTCAGCCGGGCGAGTGCGTCGCTGTTTGGCACACCGCCTTCGATAGCGTCCAGATCCGCGATGTAGAAGGTCGAAAAAGGATAAAGCCCACGCAGTCCTTCAGCGACCGCGACGACATCAGGGCTTCGGCTGAGCGGCGTAACGATCGGCCTGTAGCGATCGCGTTTTCCCTGCTGGGCGCGAACCACCACGCCGTCTTTCAGGTCGAGAACCGGAATGACACGCAACGCTTTTTTCACCGACCAATTGCCCCCGTCATGAAAGCTTGAAGCGTGGAAAAAAGAAAGGGCATCATTGCCGGTTTCGACATTGGCGGCGCACATCTGAAGGTGACCCGCGCACAAGACGGTCGCATCGTCGAGGCGGTAACGATCGCAACGCCGCTCTGGCAAGGGCTGCACAAGCTGGCTTCAGCCCTCGACGAAACGGCTCCGATCTACGCGGGTGCGGATCTCAACGCATTCACCATGACAGGCGAACTGTCGGACATCTTTCCGTCTCGCGATGTCGGCGTAGCGGCTCTGCTGGGTCAGATTTCCACCCATTTCCCCACAGACAAAAAGCTGGTCTATGCCGGACCATCCGGTTTCGTCGGGGTCGAGCGGGCAGCGCAGCTAGGCGCCGATGTGGCTTCCGCCAATTGGCACGCGACAGCCTTATTGGTGGCAAAACTTGCCGGCGATGCCCTGTTCGTCGACATGGGCTCCACCACCACCGATATCATCGCCATCAAGAACGGCGCCGTGGCCAATGACGGCTACACCGACGCCGGACGGCTTCTAACCGGCGAATTGGTCTATACCGGCTTTACCAGAACATTCCTGTTCGGCGTAGCCTCGTCGGCTCCCGTCCGTGGCAGGCTAACGCCGCTGATGAACGAGTATTTCGCCTCAATCGCCGACGCTCACCGCATCCTGGGCGTGCTCGACGAGGACGACGACAGGCACCCTCCCGCCGACGGCAAGGAAAAGACCGTGGATGGCTCGATCGCGCGGCTGGCGCGCATGGTCGGGCGCGACGCCACTGACCTTACCCCGCCGGAATGGGGTGAAGTCGCGCGCTGGTTCAGCGAGCAGCAACTGCGCAAAGTGCACGATGCAGCGTCGCTGGTTGCCGGAACCCTGCCTCGGGACGTCCCGATCGTCGGCGCCGGAAGCGGTCGCTGGCAGATCAAGCGACTGGCCCAACGCATGGAACGCAGTTACGTCGATTTCGCCGACATCATCCCCGCGGATGACACCGTTCGCGGCCAAGCGAGCAGCGCGGCACCCGCTTCCGCGGTAGCGCTTTTGGCGGGATATCCGTCGTAAGCAGGATGCGGCGCTCGGCCTAAGCCCGCGCGTCCTCGCTCCCGGAACCTTTGGCGGTCAAATGATCGCTGACACGCTGCATCAGCCAGCCCCAGGCTTCCTTTTCACCGTCGCCTGCTGTCTTTTCGATGGCGATCGAAAGGTAGGCGATTTCCGCCTCGATCTTGTCGCGCGGCAGCATGCCGAGCCGGCTGACCAGGATGGCCAGCTCAAGCACCGCCGCCTTGGCTCGGTTAAGGCCGGTGAACGGCGCAAGCGCTTCCTCCCGCACCACGCGGCAGAAATGGCGGGGGCGCACGCCATTGTCATCGACCGCTTGGACTTCGAGGCCCGAATACGCCAGCGCGGCCTCGAGCCTCGGCACCGGAAACCCGTCAACCGGAACAGTTGGCCAATGCTTGCGGCCTGTCAGGCAGCCGGCAAAGACACGCACGTCGTCGGTATAATTGGCGATGGCGAACGGCACTTCGGCGAGATTGTCGAGCGTGACCGACGGCCGGAAGGGCGCAATCACCCAGCCGTCATTCTCGGCGATGATGCCGATCGGCGCGATGTGGACGTTGCCTGCCTTGTTGACCGTCGTGATGATCGATTCGCGAATGTAGGGCATGGTCCTAGCGCTCTTTCCTTGCGCGGAGCGTCTTGCCCGGCTCGGCAAGACGGGTACGGTCGGGTTCGGGAGCCGGCGCGGCAACGCCCCATGCGAGCGGCTCGTCCTGCACATAACGCTTGCCGAGGCGCCACGCGATCTCGGCCTTCATCAGTTCGGCGCCGAGGTAAAAAGCGTGTGCGCCATCGGCGTTGACGTCCAGCCCGGCAAAAAGTTCGAACGCATCCGTGGCAACCGCATGCCCTTTGCTATTGAAAACATGGATGCCGTCCTCCGCTACCGCGATCCGGAAGTTGGCATCGCGCACCTGGGCCGCCAATGCCTCGATATCGTCGGTTGAGGCTGTGAAAGGCTTGCGATCGTGGACCTGCAACAGGCCTGGGTGATAGCCGCGCGGCAAGGCGCCGTCCGTGCAAGCAGCCAACATGACGCGGCGGGCGATATCGTGCTCCTCGATCGTCCGCACCGTGTGTGGGCTGACATGCACCGCCAGCACGTTTCGGATCCGGAGTTCCGAGCAGAGTCCCGCTAGAACGGCCGTAACACCAGAACTGTCCGCGTCGGTCAATTCGGTGAGATTGCCGGTGCCCATCAGCAATTCGACGTCCGGCCAGCGGCGCCGCGCCTCGATGAAGCGCCCGAGTGAAACGGCGAAGCCGAAATGGATCGGGTCGAGCACGGGATCGGCAATGAAGGCAACGCCGGCCTTTTGCGCGGCTTCGATGGCCCGGCCGAGCGAATCCAGATCGCCAGGCGTGGAAGGTATCAACACTGCCGTAGCCCTATGGTCGAAGATCAACGGCAGCGTGTTCTCGTCGAGGCTGAGAAGATAGTCCGCGCCGGCGCGTGCCCCGATCGTCAGTTCGTCCACGCTGGCCGAATCGACGCTGACCATGAATCCCCGTGCCTTGAGCGCTCGCACAGCCTCCGCCAGCAACGGAAACGGCGTCTCCGGCAGGCAGCCCAGATCGATGACATCGGCGCCGGCCGCAGCTAGCATCGAGGCCCTCGCCATCAGTGCCTCGACCGACAGCATCGGCGCATCGACGATCTCGGCGAAGATGCGCATATCGTGACGCGTCAGATCCGGCGGTTTGCCCGCCCGGCCAAGGAAGGCCGGAAGGTCGGCGATCTCGTCGGGGCCGCGCACAAAAGGCACGCCGAAATGCTCCGACAGGTGCTCGATGTTTCCCCGATAGCGTCCGGGCAGGATTACGCGGTCGACGTCTCCTGTCAGAGTGAGCCGACGCTTCACAATGTCCTCGCTCATCAGCGCGGCGACCTTGACGCCGACGTCGACGATTTCCCACGCGAATTCGGTTTTGCCCAGCCCGGCCAGCAGCCGTTCCAGCCGCGCCTTGGCCAGATGGCCGGTAAGAAAAACCAGCCGCTCAGCCATCGCTTGCGAGTTCGGCCTGTCGCCGTGTGAGCGAGGCTTCGAGATCAGCGAGCGACTCGACCACCTGGGTCCGCTCGAAACTCTTCAACTGCTTGGTATTTTCCAGGTCGATCCCGCGCGGATAGACCTTGACTAGCCCGTGCGGTGCCTGGGTTTCGAGTTCCGGCGCGGTGTCGCAAGCAAAGACGATGGCTGGCACACGGCACTTTCCCGCTTGGGCAAAGACATTGGTGGCGAGCGTGTCGGAAATGCCATGCACGCATTTGGCGACCGTGTTGGACGTGGCCGGCGCCACCACGACCGTGTGATAGACACCGTGGTAGAATTCGCCGACCGGGATCGCGCTCGCGGTCTTGTCGTGCAGCACGCGCGTCGTCTCCGGGAAATCAAGTTTAAGCTTGTACATGCGCAGCACTTCGTTGGCGGCCTTTGACACGAAGACATCGCAGTGTTCGAGTTGGCGAACAAGTGCGAAGCTCTCCGTAAAAAAATGCCCGGAACCCGTCAAAACCCACGCCCAGCGCGGCACATGCAGCTTCACCATCGGCTATCCCGCCTTCTTTGCCGACGACCCTGTTGAAGCCACGATCCTGATGCCGGGCAGCTTGCCCAACGCGAGCATCGCGCCGGCCTCGGCAGCATCCTTCGGACCGGCGAGATGGAAATCGACGCCGTCAGGCAGCATGGCGGCAAAGCCTGGGTCGACAATGCCTCGGGTCCTCAGGCTGTCAGCGGTATCGCCGTCGAAGAATGCACCGGTCTGTTTGATAAGCAACAGCGCGTCTGCGCCAAGCTTGCCGGCAAGCCAGGCGGCCAGAGAATCGGAGGTAATGTCCCAGGAGGCCGGAACATCCAGCGCCGGCAGTGCCAGTGAGGACGGCAGCCACACCGGAACCTTCCCCGCCTCCAACGCTCGCCCGATCTCATCCAGCGACCGCGCCGGCGTCAGCCTTTCGTCCCGGTCGAGGATGACATGGCCGAACTGTTCCATGGCCAGGATCGCCATGGCATGTGCGGCGGTGTCGGAAAAATCCATGCGGGTCTGCGTTTCGCGCACATGATCGGCAAAGAGCCCGCCGCCGGGCACGATGACGATCGGCAGCCTGGAACCCGCCAGCGCTGCGATCCAGCTCTTCATCTCCGCCGCATGGGCCGTGCTGCCGCCAAGCTTGACGATGGCCCTTCGGAGCATTTCGGGGCGTTCCTGGCGCGGTCGGAAAACAACGCTTCGGTCTTTTCGGCCAGCAGTGCCGGAGGCAGCACCGCGTCCCGCCGATTGGCGCTTGCGTTCGATCTCGACGCCGACGCCGCCAGGGCCGAGCTCGAGCTTTTCCACCCTTACCGTGACGCGCACGACACGCTGGTTCTCCAGGACGTGCGCCGCCACCTGCTCGGCCAAAGCCTCGCTGAGCTGGATATGGCCTCGCGCGACGATGGTGCGAATGCCGTCCATGATGATGTCATAAGAGAATACATGGCGCATGTCCTCGGGATGGTCGGTGATTTGCAGCACGTCGGCGGTCACATCAAAGCGCACTTTTTGAGTATGGCCATGCTCGAAGCTGTAGGCACCGATCTGGACCGGCAGAACAAAATCCCGCACAAAAATCCTGTCCGTGCCCAGTGTCGGGTCGGTGTCCGGCGAATAGCCTCTCGCCGCCAACAGGCGATAGTCGATACTCGATTGACCGCCGGTCCCGGATTCCGCCGGGATCAACTCTCGAATCTGCGAGACCGCCTCGGCGCTGATCGAACTCGTGCGACCGGAATGGCCACACAGCGCCCCCCGAAAGCCGAGAAAATCGGGAGCGAAAGGCAAGAGGCGCGGAAGATCCGGAGCTTCCAGCGATCCACTCAGGCCGACCATCAGACCGAGCGATTTCGTGCGATCGACGAATCCCGGAATACGCTCCGGCGGCAGATGATTGAGCAGCCGGCCCTTCCCTTTTTGCGCGGTATCAACCATCACGCCATGGAAGCGATGCCTGGCGAATATCGGCAGAAGTTCGAAGTCCGGCGCCAGATCGGCAAACAGCACGGCAATCAGCTTCGTTCGTGCGGCGAGCGGTTCGAGCGCCTGTGCGCAGGCAGAGATATTTGCCGAAGGGAAAAATCCGATCTTCACATAGTCGACGCCGGTCGCCGCGATCTCTTCGGCCTTGATGCGGATCGTTTCGGGCTCCATCGGCAGGTCGCCGCAGACCGCGCTGACCGGAGCCCGACCAGCGATGAACGAAATCGTTCGGCGCATGGTTTCCGTGGACACCGCGCCCAGGGCTCCCGCCTTCGGGTCCTTCAGGTCGACGATGTCGACACCTCCAGAAAGAGCGATCTCCGCCTCTTCGATGCCGGTGACGCTTGCCAGCATTCTGGTCATTTGAACAGTTTCTCCAGCTTGGAGGACAAGACGTTTTTATAAAGGCAGTCGAGATCCCTGCGCCACGTCTCGTCGGCGTTGCCACGCGAATCGACGCTGGCGACTTTCCGCACCGTTCTGGCAGGCGCGAAAAGTCGTCCGATAGGGTTTGATAAATTTTGCGGGTCGGCTAAGTTGATCATGGGCACCTTGACTTGGCGCGGGTCCGGCAACAGTCGAACCTTTGCGCAAGAATGGGTAATTACTATCGATGACGAGCGCGGTGCCAGGCACTCTCGCTGCCTTTTTGTGCTTTTTTTCCCTGACCGTCAACGTTTCCGACGCGACAGGCCAGGAAACGGTGGCGAAGCCGGAAAAAAAGACAACTGAAATCAAAATAGGTTATTTGCGGGCCTACGCACCGCAATTGACGCTTTCCATGCTCGACCTGCCGCCACGTGACGAAGGTGTCGCCGGCGCCGAGGTGGCAATCGGCGACAACAACACGACGGGAAAGTTCACCAACCAGAAATTCAGCCTGGACGTGACCGAGATCAAACCCGAAGGCGACGCGGTTCGGGCATTCGAGGACCTGATCGCCAAAGGCGACCGCTATGTGGTCGCCGATCTTTCAGCAAAACAATTGCTGTCGATCGCCGACATCGCCCGCGAAAAAGGCGTGCTGATCTTCAACGTCGGCGCGACCGACGACAGCCTTCGCGAGGAGGACTGCCGCATCAACGTTTTCCATATCGCGCCGACGCGCAGCATGCTGGCCGATGCGCTGGCGCAGTATCTCATGGTGAAGAAGTGGCCGAATTGGGTGCTGCTCTATGGATCGCATGAGCAGGATCTTTACGCCGATGCGTTGCGCCGCGCGGCGACCCGCTTCGGCGGCCAGATCGTCGCCGAGAAGGAATTCAAGGATACCGGCACAGCCAGGCGCACCGACACCGGCGCCACGCAGATACAGCAGCAGATTTCCGTGTTCACGCAAGATCTCCCGGAGCATGACGTGGTGCTTGTCGCCGACGAAAGCGAGGTTTTCGGGACCTACGTGCCCTATCGCACCTGGACGCCGCGGCTGGTCGCCGGCACGGCCGGTCTGGTTGCATCGTCGTGGCATCCCGCCAGCGAACAGTGGGGCGGCATCCAGATGCAGAGCCGCTTCCTGAAGACGACGAGCCGGCGGATGCTCTCCAAGGACATGTCGGCCTGGACGGCGGTGCGTGCCGTCGGCGAGGCCACCACGCGCACCAACGGCGACGATGCGAAAAAGATCAGCGACTACATGCGCTCTGACGATTTTTCGGTTGCTGCTTTCAAGGGGCAGAAGCTGACCTTCCGCAAATGGAACCTCCAGCTTCGCCAGCCGATCCTGCTTGGCGATACCAAGTCCGTCGTCTCGACATCGCCACAAGAGGGCTATCTTCACCAGGTCTCCGAACTCGACACGCTCGGTGTCGATCAGCCGGAAACGAAATGCGCTCTCAAGTAGAGTCAATCGGGAGGAATTTGCGTGCAGAAACGAGCTTGCGCATTCGCCATTCTCGCGGCCGGCCTGACAGTCAGCCCCGCATCGGCCTATACGGCCTACGTTTCCAACGAGAAGGACAACACGATGACCGTCGTCGACACGGCGACGATGCAGGTGATGAAGACCGTCGAAGTCGGCCAGAGGCCGCGCGGCATCACCATCTCGCATGACGGCAAGTTCGTCTACCTATGCGCCAGCGATGACGATACGGTCCAGATCATCGATACCGCGACGCTTGAAATCGTCGGTACGCTGCCATCCGGCCCCGATCCCGAATTGTTCGTGCTCTCGCCGGACGGCAAGACGCTTTATGTCGCCAATGAGGACGATAATCTCGTCACCGCCATCGACGTCGAAAGCAAGCAGGTCCTGGCCGAGATTCCGGTCGGCGTGGAACCGGAAGGCATGGGTGTCAGCCCCGATGGCAAGACCATGGTCAACACTTCGGAAACCACCAGCATGGCGCATTTCATCGACACCGGCACGCATGAGGTGACCGACAACGTGCTGGTCGACACGCGCCCGCGCTTCGCCGACTTCAAGCCCGACGGCACGCAGGTCTGGGTCAGCGCCGAGGTTGGCGGCACCGTCAGCGTCATCGACAACGCCAAACGCGAAGTGGTGAAGAAGATCCAGTTCGCGATTCAGGGACTGCGGGCCGAAACCATCCAGCCGGTAGGCATCGCCATCAGTGCCGATGGCAAGAAAGCCTATGTCGCGCTCGGCCCGGCGAACCATGTCGCGGTGATCAATACCGATACCTACGAGGTGGAGAAATACATCCTCGTCGGCCAGCGCGTCTGGCATCTGGCCTTCACGCCCGACCAGAAAACGCTAATCACCACTAATGGCAATTCCAACGATATCACCTTCATCGACACGGCCACCGACGAGCCGGTCCAATCGCTCACCGTGGGCCAGCAGCCCTGGGGTGTGGTCATTTCGCCCAAATAGCAGACATTGATCATCGGGAGGTCAAGACATGAAACTTTGCCGCAGGTTTTTCTTCGCCGCGCTCGCCGGATTTGTCCTTGCTCCGATCGGAGCAAGCGCCGACGACGCAACACCAAAACCGTCGCGTGCCAGCAAGAACCTGCCGGAATTGATTATCGGTTCGGCCGATTCCACCTATGCCGTCAATCAGAAGGACTTCGAGCTGATCGCCGGCCAGGGGTATCGCTGGAAGATCACCTCCAAAGGCGGTTTCGAATACAAGTTCGTGACCGACCTCTTCCGCAATGTCTGGATGGACCAGATCGTCATCAACGATTTGGAAGTGCATATGGACGGCGGACCAGCCTGGCTGGAATTCGACGATGCGGGAACGATCCAGGTGCAGTTCCATACCGTTCGCCCGGGCGAATATACCTGGTCGGTTCCCGACCTTGCCGACAAGGGACTGAAGGGCAAGATTACGATCAAGTGAGACAAAGGCGACCAGGGCGCCAGATAGCCAACGCGTCCTGAAGGAGCGACCCGGCATGCAGCATATGAGGACAAACGGTCCGGGAGAAGAGGTGGCGGCGCTCGATGTCGGCGCCGTCAGCCATTCCTATGGCCAGAAGCGGGCGCTCAACGACGTCTCCTTCTCGATCGCGCCGGCGACTTTCACCGTTCTGCTCGGCCTCAACGGGGCCGGCAAGACAACGCTGTTCTCACTGATAAGCCACCTCTACGACACGCGTCACGGATCGATCCGCATCTTCGGCCATGACATTCGCCGCGCGTCCGGCGAAGCACTCAGACGGGTCGGCATCGTGTTCCAGGCACGCACGCTCGACCTCGACCTCAGCGTCTACCAGAATCTCTCCTACCACGCCTCGCTGCATGGCATTGGCGGACGCGAAGCTCGCCAGCGCATTGCCGCGCTGCTTGAAACGGTCGACATGCAGGGCCGCCAGCACGACAAGGCACGCAGCCTCTCCGGCGGTCAGATGCGACGCATCGAAATCGCCAGGGCGCTGCTTCACCGACCTTCCCTGCTCCTGCTTGACGAGGCGACCGTCGGCCTCGACATCGAATCCCGCGCGGGCATCCTCGCCACCATCCGCAAGCTCGTCCAGGCAGAGGGCATCGGCGTGCTCTGGGCCACGCATCTGATCGACGAAGTCGAAGACGCCGACCATGTTGTCATACTGCGGCGGGGTGATCTGGTCGCGAGCGGCAAGGTGTCGGATGTGACCCGTGCGAACGGTGGAAATTCGATTCGCGAAACCTTTTCGAAGCTCAGCCGCGTCGATGCGGCGGGCATGGCGGAGACGTCGCCATGAGCGCTCCTGCGATGCCTGGAAAGGTCGCCGGCATCATGCCGGTGCGGTCTGAGCCATTCGGCCTGCGCCACTATCTCATTTGCCTGAAAGGCGTCGTCCTGCGCGAGTGCCTGCGCTTCCTGCACCAGCGCGAACGCTTCATTTCCTCGCTGGTCCGGCCGCTCGTCTGGCTGTTCATCTTCGCCGCCGGCTTTCGCCAGGTGCTCGGCGTGTCGATCATCCCGCCCTACAAGACCTATGTGCTCTACGAGGTCTATATCACACCGGGCCTTTGCGGCATGATCCTGCTGTTTTCCGGCATGCAGTCTTCGCTGTCGATGGTCTACGACCGCGAGATGGGCAACATGCGCATCCTGCTGGTCAGCCCGTTTCCGCGCTGGTTCCTGCTGGTGTCGAAGATGCTGGCCGGTGTGGCCGTATCGATCGTGCAGGTCTACGCGTTCCTGATCGTTGCCTGGTTGTGGGGCGTCAAGGCGCCGCCACTCGGCTACCTCTACGTGCTGCCGGCACTGTTCCTGTCGGGCATGATGCTTTGCGCGCTCGGTATGCTCTTGTCTTCGCTGATCAAGCAGCTCGAAAACTTCGCCGGCATCATGAACTTCGTCATCTTTCCCGGCTATTTCGCGTCTCCGGCGCTCTATCCCTTGTGGCGCATCCAGGAGGCGAGCCCGCTGCTCTACAAGATCTGCCTCTGCAACCCGTTCACCTATGCCGTCGAACTGATCCGCTTTGCCTTCTACGGACAGATCGAATGGCTGTCGCTGGGCGTCGTCGCCGGCTGCACGCTGCTGTTTCTGGGCGGCGCCATCATCGCATACGATCCTTCGCGCGGTTTGGTGATCCGCAAACAGGACATGGGAGGAAACGCCTGATGGCGCGAATGAGGCTTGCTCACACTCTGGTTCTGGTCGCCACGCTTGCCTCGATGGGGAGCGCCGGCGCGGCAAACACCGATCCCGACTGGCCCTGCATGCAGCGTAAGGTGCCACAGCTCTCGCTTGGCCAGATCTGGAATGGGCCGGAGCTTCCTGCGACCGCGAAAGATTGGGCGAAGGATGCCCGTGTGTCGGCGCTTGTCGAGGCGGTGGCGGCCCGGCGGACGCCGATTGCCGAAGCCCAGAAAGAGATCAAGGATTTCGCGACTTCCCTGTCGGCCGAGCAGGTCGCACCAAAAATGACGATGCTGGTGCAGGGAATGTTCGACCATATGGACGCCGAGCGTTCGCACGTGATCTCCGGCATCTCCCGCTATGCGCACAAACAGCTCGAAATGGCGGCACAGTTGCGCAAGGAAGCATCCGAAGTCGACGCGCTGCGCGCCAAGGCCGATGCGGATCCGGACGAAGTCGAACGGCGAACCGACCAGCTGAATTTCGCGACGCGAATTTTCACCGAACGGGTCCAGTCGCTGACTTATGTCTGCGATGTGCCCACGATAATCGAGCAGCGGCTTTACCAGTTGTCGAAGACCGTCTCGGAAACGCTCGTCGTGAAGAAATAGACCTTGGCGCCTGCCTCATGACCCCCTGCCAGGCAGCACACGCCAGCGCTGCACGAAATAACCGGGATGCGTCTCGATCCACCGAGCCACCAGCGGCTGCGCCTGCATGAAGGCAGTCCCGGGATTCATCGCCAGACCGTCTACCATTTGTTCGCGTTGTTCGCAGGTCCGCGGTACATCCGTCAGGCAGACCATCATAACGAGTGTGTAAAGCATTACCCCTTTTCCCCATCGAATTCCCGAACCCTACCCGGGAGATTTCTGCAGGGGTTGCACATACGGATCGCTTACGGGTGTGAAAGGACGTGGCCCCCGCTCTTTCGCACTGCAACATAACATATTGCTTATATAACACCAACGATCGCGAGCGTTATCCACCGGGCTTTCATCCGTTGCGTTCGTGCAATGTCATCCCGCCTTGTCTGGATACAGCTTTCCGAAAAGGGGCAGATACATCGCGCCCTTGCGCATCAGGAAATCGTTGAACGTGGCCATGGCCGGCGAGATCGCGTGATCGGTTCGCATCACCGAAAACCATTGCCGGCGGATCGGCATGCCGACAACGTCGAGGATGACAAGCCGGCCTGCTTCGGTTTCCGCAGCGATGGTGTGGGCAGAGATGAAGGCGATGCCGAGACCAGCCATCACCGCCTGCTTGATCGTTTCGTTCGAGGCCATCTCGACACCGAGGTCGTCGATGCGCCCAGGTACGTCGCTCAGGAATATTTCCAACGAGATGCGGGTTCCGGAGCCGGGCTCGCGAATAAGGAAATGCTCCTCGGCGATGCGCTCCTTGGAGATATCGCGCGCCGCGACCAACGGATGGTCGGGCGGCGCGATGATGACCAGCGGGTGATCGCCGAAGACCGAAGCACGCACCGGAACCTCCTTCGCCGGGCGCCCCATCAGCGCGATATCGATGTCGTGGTTCCTGAGGTTGTCGATCGTCTGGGCACGGTTGCCGATGGCAAGCCGCATGTCGATGTCGGGATGGTCCTTCATGAACGCAGCCATCAGCCGCGGCGCGAAATATTTGGCGGTGGAAACAACGCCGAGCCTCAAGCTGCCGGTGCGTACGCCCTTGATGGCATCCATCTTGTCTTCGAGCAAACCGAGATGCTCCTCGATAACCTGCGCCGTCTCGACGAAAGCCCGACCTGCGGCAGTGGGACGCATGCCGTCCGACGTTCGGTCGAACAGAGCCAGCTGGAATTCTTCCTCCACTTGCCGCAGCTGGATTGTCAGCGCTGGAGGAGACAGACCTAACATCTTGGCTGCGCTGACAATTTTGCCGCACTTGATGATTGCCTGGACGGTCTTGAAATGCTTAAGCGTGAGGTTTCTCATGCCGCACACTAAATTATTTTTACTGGTTAAGTAAAGTTATTGAATTTTACTTATCTGGCGACGTTTGTTTCCATTCCTCCAGTCCAGCCGCTCCGAGGAGATGCGGCCCGACCGGGAGGTTACGATGCCAGCGGCAACGCTCGACGCTTTTCTGAACTCCTATCTCGGCCAGCCTGACGAATTTCGCTCGGCAGTTGTGACGACCGTCCGTCAGTTGACACAGGCCGCCATCAAGGTCCGCAACACCATCAACCAAGGGGTGCTCGGCGCCGCCTTTGCCGAAACCCGTGGCGCCAATGCCGACGGCGACGTCCAGAAGGATCTCGACGTCTTCTCCGACGACATCTTCCTCGACGCCATGCGCCGCGCACCGGTCGCGCTTTACGCCTCCGAGGAACTGGAGCAGCCGGTCCTGCTCGACAGGCAAGCGCCACTCGCCATCGCGATCGACCCGCTCGACGGCTCTTCCAACATCGACACCAACGTGTCGATCGGAACGATCTTCTCGCTCCTGACCGCAACTGGCGCGCCGGACGCTGATCCGACCGCCTCTTTCCTGCAGGCGGGCGTGAACCAGCTAGGCGCCGGTTTCTTCATCTATGGGCCGCAGCTGGCACTCGTCCTGTCGCTCGGCAGCGGCACGCATGTCTTCGTCTTCTCGACAAGGCTCGGAACCTTCGTCCAGACCTATGAAAGCCGGATCATTCCGCAACGCACTCAGGAGTTCGCCATCAACGCCGCCAACTACCGGCACTGGGACGAGGCCGTGCGGCTCTATGTAGACGACTGCCTGGAGGGCACCGAAGGACCGCGCGAGAAGGATTTCAACATGCGCTGGATCGCCTCTCTGGTTGCCGACTGTTACCGCATATTGATGCGCGGCGGCGTTTTTCTCTACCCCGGCGATCGGCGCAAGGGCTATGGTCAGGGACGGCTGCGCCTCGTCTACGAGGCCAACCCGATCGCCTATCTCATAGAACAGGCTGGCGGTGCCGCCACCGATGCGATCAACCGCATCCTGGAAATCGAACCCGAGAGCCTGCATCAACGCGTGCCGATGATCTTCGGGTCGGCGCGGGAAGTCGCGCGCATCACCCGCTACCACACAGAGCCGAGCAACATCGGTGAGCGTGCGCCGCTGTTCAGCCGCCGCGGCCTGTTCAGAGCCTGAGCAGCACCATGTCAGCCAAACACCCTATCATCACCATCACCGGGTCGTCGGGCGCCGGCACGACCTCGGTCAAGCGCATCTTCGAGCTGATTTTCCGGCGCGAGAACATCGAGGCCGCTTTCATCGAAGGCGACGCATTCCACCGCTACGACCGCGCGGCGATGAAGGGAAAGGTGGCCGAGGAGGAAAAGGCCGGCAACCCGAACTTCACCCATTTCAATGCCGCGGCCAACGAACTCGGAATTCTCGAAGAGGTGTTCGCGGAATATGGCCGCCGCGGAACCGGCAAGACCCGCACCTACATTCATGATGAGGAAGAGGAAAAGCAGCACGGCACGCCCCCGGGAACCTTTACCGAATGGCGCGAATTCGCTCCCAGCGACCTGCTCTTCTACGAGGGGCTGCACGGCTGTGTCGTCACCGACACGATCAATTTGGCCAAGCATGCGGATCTCAAGATCGGCGTCGTGCCGGTCATCAATCTCGAATGGATCCAGAAGATCCATCGCGACCGTTCGACACGCGGCTATTCCACCGAGGCGGTGATGGACGTCATCCTGCGCCGGATGCCCGACTATGTCCGCTACATTGTCCCGCAATTCTCGCAGACCGCCATCAACTTCCAGCGCGTGCCGATCGTCGATACGTCCAACCCGTTTATCGCGCGCTGGATTCCGACGCCCGACGAATCGATGCTGGTTATCCGCTTCGCCAATCCGCGCGGCATCGATTTTCCGTATCTGCTGTCGATGATCCACGACTCGTTCATGTCGCGGCCAAATTCCATCGTGGTGCCAGGCAACAAGCTCGATCTTGCCATGCAGCTGATCCTGACGCCGCTCATTCTGCAATTGACTGAACGCAAGAGCCGTGTGTCGTGAGGAGGATGCAATGACCAGCCAAACAGCACTGAAGCCCGTCACCACAACCGCTCCCGTCTCGGAGCGCGACATGGCGAACGCCATTCGCGCGCTGGCGATGGACAGCGTCCAAAAGGCGAATTCGGGTCACCCTGGCATGCCGATGGGCATGGCCGATGTCGCAACGGTGCTGTTCAACCGCTTCATCAACATCGATCCGTCGAGGCCGGGCTGGCCCGACCGTGACCGTTTCGTGCTTTCAGCCGGCCACGGCTCGATGCTGCAATACGCGCTGCATCATCTGCTTGGCTATGAAGACATGCAGATCGAGGAATTGCAGCGATTTCGGCAGTTGGGCAGCCGCACCGCCGGACATCCGGAATACGGCCATGCGCTTGGCGTGGAGACCACCACCGGACCGCTCGGACAGGGCATTTCCACGGCGGTCGGCATGGCGCTGGCGGAACGTATGCTTGCCGCCCGCTATGGTACCGATCTGGTCGATCATCATACCTATGTGATTGCGGGCGACGGCTGCCTTCAGGAGGGCATCAGTCACGAGGCGATAGACCTCGCTGGTCACCTGAAGCTTTCCCGCCTGATCGTCTTCTCGGACGACAATGCGATTTCCATTGACGGGCCGACCTCCCTCTCCACGTCGATGGACCAGCCGGCGCGCTTCAAGGCCGCCGGCTGGGATGTCCAAAGCGTCGCCGGCCACGACATGGAGGCAGTCGCCGCGGCAATCGAGTCGGCGCGGCGGTCGGATCGGCCATCGCTGATTGCCTGCCGCACAGTGATCGGCATGGGTGCCCCCAATCTCGGCGGTTCGGAGAAGACGCACGGCGCACCGCTGGGTGAAGCAGAGATCGCCGCGACACGCGAAAACATCGGCTGGGCCCACGCGCCGTTCGATGTGCCGGATGATATCCTTTTCGCCTGGCGCGAGATTGCCGGTCGCGGCGAAGCGATGCGGCGCGACTGGGAGCAGCGGCTTGCCGCCTCGCCGCGGCGCGAGGCTTTCGAGAGCGCCGTCGCCGCCGAACTGCCCGACACCGTCTTCAAAGCGCTCGACGCCTTTCGTCGCGAACATGTCGAGAAGGCAACCAAGGTGGCGACGCGAAAAGCCTCCGAAATGGCGCTCGAGGTCATCAACGGCGCAACGGAATTGACCGTCGGCGGCTCGGCCGATCTGACGCATTCAAATCTGACGATCACCAAGGGCATGAACCGCATTGCGCCGGGTGATTATGCCGGCCGCTACATTCACTACGGCATTCGTGAACACGGCATGGCGGCCGCCATGAACGGCATCGCGCTGCATGGCGGTTTCGTGCCCTATGGCGGTACGTTCCTGTGCTTCGCCGATTATGCGCGCGGCGCGATGCGGCTCTCGGCGCTCATGGGCCAGCGCGTCATCTATGTGATGACACACGATTCCATCGGCCTCGGCGAGGACGGCCCGACGCACCAGCCGGTCGAGCACCTTGCGATGCTGCGTGCCACGCCTAATCTCAACGTCTTCCGCCCGGCGGATGTCATCGAAACGGCGGAGTGCTGGGAACTCGCGCTAAAGAGCAAGGATCGGCCTAGCGTCCTGGTGCTGTCGCGCCAGAACCTGCCGATGCTGCGTCGGTCGCACAGCGACGAGAACCGCTCCTGCCAGGGCGCTTACATCCTGCGCGAGCCGGCAAAGCACCGCGCCGTCACCCTGATCGCCACCGGCTCGGAGGTCGAGATCGCGGTTGCTGCCGCCGAAAGGCTGGAGACCGAGCATGGCGTCGCCGCCGCCGTCGTGTCGATGCCGTGCTGGGAGCTTTTCGAGGAGCAGGAAAGCGCCACCCGCAAGGCCGTTCTCGGCTCGGCGCCGCGCGTCGCGGTCGAAGCGGCAGCCCGGCTGGGCTGGGACCGCTGGATCGGCGAGACCGGCGCTTTCGTCGGCATGACCGGCTTCGGCGCCAGCGCCCCTGCCCCCGACCTCTACCGGCATTTCAACATAACGTCCGAAGCGGTTGCTGCAGCGGCGCTGAAGCTCATCATCTAGGAGGATTCACAATGGCTCGCATCACCCTTCGCCAGCTTCTCGACCATGCCGCCGAGCACGGCTACGGCGTTCCGGCATTCAACATCAACAACATGGAACAGGGCCTCGCCATCATGGAGGCGGCCAAGGCCTGCGACGCGCCAGTCATCATCCAGGCTTCACGTGGCGCCCGGTCCTATGCCAACGACATCATGCTGGCCAAGATGATGGAGGCGCTGACCGAAATCCACCCGGCCATCCCGCTATGCATCCATCAAGACCACGGCAACAGCGAGGCCACCTGCCTTTCCGCGATCCGCCACGGCTTCACCTCGGTGATGATGGACGGATCCTTGATGGCGGACGCCAAGACGCCGGCAAGCTACGACTACAACGTCGCCATAACCGAACGCGTCGCACGCATGGCGCATTGGGTCGGCGCTTCCGTCGAAGGCGAACTGGGCGTGCTCGGCTCGCTGGAAACCGGCCAAAGCGAGGCGGAGGATGGCCACGGCGCCGAGGGCGCGCTCTCTCACGACCAACTCTTGACCGATCCAGATCAGGCGGTCGATTTTGTGACTGCAACCCAGGTCGACGCGCTGGCGATTGCCTGCGGCACCTCGCACGGCGCCTACAAATTCACCCGCAAGCCGGACGGCGACATCCTGGCCATGCAGGTGATCGAGGCGATCCACGAGAAGCTGCCCAACACGCATCTGGTCATGCACGGCTCTTCCTCTGTGCCGCAGGAGCTGCAGGACATCATCAACAGATACGGCGGCGAGATGCCCCAGACCTTTGGCGTTCCGGTCGAGGAGATCGAGCGCGGCATCCGCTTCGGCGTGCGCAAGGTCAACATCGACACCGATTGCCGCATGGCCATGGCCGGACAGTTCCGCCGCGTCGCGACGGAAGACCCGCGCGAGTTCGATCCCCGCAAATTCCTGAAACCCGCCATGGATGCCTTGCGCGATCTCTGCCGGGACCGCTTCGAGCGTTTCGGTACGGCCTCCAACGCCTCGAAGATCAAGGTCATCGCCATGGACGAGATGGCGAAACGTTACGCCGCGGGAAAACTCGACCCCCATATCGCAACCGCGAAAGCCGCCTGAGCAACAAACAGGAGACCTGTCATGAACAAGATCGACATACTGCCAGCGGGGACGCTCAAGGAAGGCAAGGAACGCTACAAGTCAGGGGTCATCCCCTACAAGAAGATGGGCTATTGGGAGCCTGACTACAGGCCCAAGGAAACCGATCTGATCGCGATGTTCCGGATCACGCCGCAACCCGGTGTCGACCACGAGGAGGCGGCGGCCGCCATCGCCGGCGAATCCTCCACCGCGACGTGGACCGTGGTGTGGACCGACCGGCTGACCGCCTGCGAGCTCTACCGCGCCAAGGCGTTCAGATCCGAGCCGGTGCCGAACACCGGTCCCGGAACCAAGACCGAACAACAGTACTTCGCCTACATCGCCTACGACCTCGACCTGTTCGAGCCGGGCTCGATCGCCAATTTGACCGCATCGATCATCGGCAATGTGTTCGGCTTCAAGGCAGTCAAGGCGCTGCGGCTGGAAGACATGCGTATCCCGGTCGCGTACCTCAAAACCTTCCAGGGGCCGGCGACTGGCATCGTGGTGGAGCGTGAGCGGCTCGACAAGTTCGGCCGGCCGCTGCTCGGCGCTACGACGAAGCCGAAGCTCGGCCTCTCGGGCCGCAATTACGGGCGCGTCGTTTACGAAGCGCTGAAGGGCGGCCTCGATTTCGTCAAGGACGACGAGAACATCAACTCGCAGCCCTTCATGCATTGGCGCGACCGCTTCCTCTACTGCATGGAGGCCGTGAACAAGGCGTCGGCTGCCACCGGCGAGGTCAAAGGCCATTATCTCAACGTCACCGCCGGCACGATGGAGGAGATGTACGAGCGCGCCGAATTCGCCAAGCAGCTTGGCTCCTGCATCGTCATGATCGACCTCGTCATCGGCTACACGGCGATCCAATCTATGGCCAAGTGGGCACGCCGCAACGACATGATCCTGCACCTGCACCGTGCCGGCAACTCGACCTATTCGCGCCAGAAGAACCACGGCATGAATTTCCGCGTCATCTGCAAATGGATGCGCATGGCCGGCGTCGACCACATCCATGCCGGCACGGTGGTCGGCAAGCTGGAAGGCGACCCGCTCATGATCAAGGGATTTTATGACACGCTGCGTGAGGAGCGCACGCCGCAGAACCTCGAAACCGGGCTGTTCTTCGATCAAGAATGGGCCTCGCTCAACAAGGTGATGCCCGTCGCCTCGGGCGGCATCCATGCCGGCCAGATGCATCAGTTGATCCACTATCTCGGCGAGGACGTCATCCTGCAGTTCGGCGGCGGCACAATCGGCCATCCGGACGGCATCCAGGCAGGCGCGACGGCCAATCGCGTCGCCCTGGAAGCGATGATCCTGGCCCGCAACGAGGGGCGCGATTATTTGCGCGAAGGGACCAAGATCCTCGAACAGGCGGCCAGATGGTGCACGCCGCTGAAGGCTGCCCTGGAGACCTGGAAGGACGTCACCTTCAACTACGAATCGACCGACACGGCCGACTTCGTGCCAACCGCAACGCCCAGCTTCTAGACGAAAGGAACCATCGTCATGATGACCAATCCGGGAAACAAGGTCACGCAGGGACAGTTCTCGTTCCTGCCAGACCTGACCGATGAGCAGATTTCGGCGCAGATCAAATACGCGCTGAAGAACCATTGGGCGGTCAGCGTCGAGTACACGGACGATCCGCATCCGCGAAACACCTACTGGGAAATGTACGGCAACCCGATGTTCGATTTGAAAGATCCGGCGGGCATACTGCTCGAGGTCAATGCATGCCGGAAAGCCTGTCCGAACATGTATGTGCGGGTAACCGCCTTCGATTCGACCAAGGGCTGGGAAGCGCCGCGCATGTCGTTCATTGTCAACCGGCCGCCCAGCGAACCCGGGTTCCGGCTGCTGCGCCAGGAGCGCGACGGCCGCAGCCAGGGTTATTCGATCGTGCCTTATGCGACCGACAGGCCCGAGGGCGAGCGGAGCTAGCTGAACCATGCTGAACGCGATGACCAAGGACGCTGCCGCACAGGACGCGACGGTTGATCTGCAGGCCGAGTTCGAGGCCTCCAACATCGACGAGGTGATGGACAAGCTCGACCGTGAACTCGTTGGCCTGAAGCCGGTCAAGACCCGCATCCGCGAGATCGCCGCTCTCCTCCTGGTCGACCGGCTTCGCCGCAAGTTCGGGCTGACCTCGGGCGCCCCGACGCTGCACATGAACTTTACGGGAAATCCCGGCACCGGAAAGACCACCGTGGCGCTGAGGATGGCCGAAATCCTGCATCGTCTGGGCTATGTCCGCGAAGGCCACATGGTCGCCGTGACGCGCGACGATCTTGTTGGCCAGTATGTGGGCCACACCGCGCCCAAGACCCGCGAGGTGATCAAGCGTGCCATGGGCGGCGTGCTTTTCATCGACGAGGCCTACTATCTCTACAAGCCCGAGAACGAACGCGACTACGGCCAGGAATCGATCGAAATCCTGCTGCAGTGCATGGAGAACAACCGTGACGATCTGGTTGTGATCCTTGCCGGCTACAAGAACAAGATGGACCGCTTCTTCGACAGCAATCCCGGTATGCGTTCGCGCATCGCCCACCATCTCGATTTCCCCGACTATGGTGTCAGCGAACTGAAATCAATCGCCGAGATTATGCTCGCGGAGCAGAATTATCGCCTCAGCGAGGCGGCATCCCGTGCGCTCGAAGAGTATCTTCCGATCCGCATGAGGCTGCCGCATTTCTCCAACGCGCGTTCGGTCCGCAATGGGCTCGATCGGGCACGGCTGCGGCAGGCCAACCGGCTTTTCGCATCGCGCAGCAGGGTGTTGACCAAGGCCGATCTTGTCACCATCGAGGAATCCGACATCCGCGGCAGCCGCGTGTTCGCGGAAGGGAAACTCGAAGGCGAACCGGAGACGAAGATGCGCTGACGGGATGGAGCCGGCTGGCGCAGAGACCAACAGCGCAGACAGGATTGGAGACGACGACCATGGTCACCAGGACAATCATCGCACCCTCGGTGCTTTCCGCGGATTTCTCGCGGCTCGGCGACGAGGTCGAAGCTGTCGTGCGGGCGGGTGCCGACTGGATCCATCTCGACGTGATGGACGGGCATTTCGTACCCAACATCACCTTCGGTCCGCCGGTGATCAAGGCGATCCGCGACCGAACGGACAAAGTCTTCGACTGCCATCTGATGATCGCGCCGGCCGACCCCTATCTGGCCGCCTTCGCCGACGCCGGCTGCGACATCATCACGGTGCACGCCGAGGCCGGGCCGCATCTCGATCGTTCCCTGCAGGCGATCAAAAATCTCGGCAAGAAGGCCGGCGTATCGCTGAATCCTTCGACGCCGGAGAGCGCCATCGAATATGTGCTCGACAGGCTCGACCTGGTGCTTCTGATGACGGTCAATCCAGGCTTTGGCGGCCAGGCCTTCATTTCCGCGGTCATCGAGAAGATCAGGCGAATCAAGGCACTGGTTGGCCACCGCCCGATTGACATCGAAATCGATGGCGGCGTCACGGCCGAAACCGCCCCGCTGGTCGCCGCGGCCGGCGCCAATGTGCTGGTCGCCGGGTCGGCCGTGTTCAAGGGGGGCACCGAGGCGGCCTATCGCGCCAACATTGGAACCATCCGACAGGCGGCCGACGGTGCGATCCGGAAAGCCGCGTAAACCATTCCATCGGAGGCAAGCATGGCGGCCGTCCCCCCTGTCTGCGATTTCGGCTGGCGCGCCATCGATGCCGTTTTGCCTGACGTCGACGGCAGGTCGCATTCGATCTTCAGCCAGGCCGGCCCGAACGGCCTGGTCGTGGCCTTCATCTGCAATCACTGCCCTTATGTGAAGGCGGTGATTTCACGTATCGTGCGCGATGCCAACGACCTCAAGGCCGAAGGTATCGGCTTTGTCGCGATCAACTCAAACGATGCCGATGCCTACCCGGAGGATTCCTTCGACCAAATGAAGCTATTCGCCACGACGAGCGGCTTCAGCTTCCCTTACCTGCACGACCAGCACCAAACTGTGGCGCGCGATTACGCAGCCGTGTGCACTCCCGATTTCTTCGGGTTCAACAGCGAGTTGGGACTGCAATATCGCGGTCGGCTGGACGCCTCGCGACGAGAAGCCGGAGCGCCCGGGCTGAGACGCGATCTGTTCGAGGCGATGAAGCAGGTTGCCCGAACCGGCGACGGGCCGCTGGACCAGATCGCCTCGATCGGCTGCTCGATCAAGTGGAAGGATGCCGCATGAACGTCGGCGCAGGTAGGCCGCTTCGATCGCCGAAGGCGATCCTGTTCGACCTCGACGGCACGCTGGTCGACTCGGCGCCGGACATAGCGGCCGCAGTCAACGAATTGCTGGCCAGCCGCGATCTGCCGCCGCTGCGCCTGGATCAGGTCACGGCCATGATCGGCGGCGGCGTCAGGAAATTGATCGAGCGAGCCTTCGCGGCGTCGGGAGCGCCACTGCTCGGTAACGCTCTCGATGAGGCCAACCGCGTCATGGCGCCTATCTACCGCCGGCATCTGACCGGCCTGACAAGGCTGATGCCTGGCGTCAGGGAGGCTCTCACCCACTTTCATTTGGGCGGGGTAAGCATGGGGGTGGTAACCAACAAACCGCAGTTGGCGACCCGCGAAATCCTGCTTCATTTCGGATTGACGGAATATTTCGGCGCCATCGTTGGCGGAGACGCGGTGACATTCCTGAAACCGGCGCCCGATGCCCTGCTGCTGGCGTTGGCACAGCTTGGGGTCGACGCCGGTGACGCGCTGCTGGTCGGAGACAGTGGCGCTGACCTGGGCGCCGCACGCGCCGCCGGCTTGCCCGTCATTCTGTTGCGCGGCGGCTACAGCCACATTCCGGTGGAAGAGCTTGGCGCCGACCTTGTTTGCGACAGCCTTTTCGATCTGCCTTCGGCAATGCAGAGGCTGCAAGCCGATGCGTGATTGAGGCGTCCGCCGGCCGAACGCAAATTCGAACGGCCGGCTGCGCTCTATTTCGAGAATTGCTTCAGATAGGCAATGACATTGGCGATGTCTTCGTCCTGCTTGAGGCCGACAAACGCCATCTTCGTTCCTTTGACCATGGCCTTGGGATCGTGAAGATAGGTCTTCAGTGAGGGCTCATCCCATTTGACGCCGGATTTGCCAGCCGCGACCATCGCCTGAGAATAGCTGAACCCCGGGTGTGTTCCAGCCGTTCGGCCTATGACGCCGTTCAACGACGGGCCGACCTTGTTCTTGTCCTGGTCGGCGACGTGGCAGACCTTGCATTTGGCGAAGACCTTCTCACCCGCCGCCGCATCCTGTGCCTGGGATTGGCTCGCGATGAAGGGCACAACGGACATGACTGCGAAAAATGCGATTGCGCGCATGGCATTTCCTCATTGATCGTCTGGGTGCCCTGGACGATTTGCGCATGCCGATCCTTTGATCCGTCGGCATGCGCCTTACGCGGTGGTGTGGAATATCCGCTTCTCCCGTGGAGCCGCGCCGCGTGATTCAGAAGCTAATTGGCATGTTGTGAAAGTCAATCGTACAAAGGTTTAGAGGCCTGGGTGCTCAACAGACCCGTCCATTCGTCTTTGTTGACGGTGATCCGGCGAGCGCGTAGCTTGACCTCACTCCGGTTTCTCCATTGGCACCTCGGGAAATCCGGCAAACGGTGATTTTGCCCTCGCTTCTGGTTGGGCTGAGCTCGCCGGGATGAGCGTTTGGGAACGCGCAAGAGGTGCTGAATGGACATGGTCGATCTCATATTGACGGTTTGCCTCAGCGCCAATCCGAGCAATTGCCGAGACGAACATCTCTATTTCGAGAGCCGCGGCACTCTGTTCCAATGCATGATCCTTGCCCCCAGCGAAATCGCGAAATGGTCCCAAGAACACCCGACCCTCAAGGTCATGCGCTGGAAATGCGCATTTCCAAACAAGGAACGAGCCATTTGATTTGGCAGCGCGGAACCCTGGGGAGGAGGTGTCATGATGGTTTCACGGCGCATGACGTTGCGTCTGGCGGTTCTCGGGACAGCCGCTGTTCTTGCTACCAGGCCGGGCGTTGCGGCAGCCAGGATTCGCCTCGGTGTGCTGAAGTTTGGAACCGTGAGTTGGGAACTCGATACGCTAAGGCAGCACAAATTCGATGCCGCGAACGGGATCGGTCTGGAGATCATCGACTTCGCCGGCGAGGATGCAACCAACGTCGCGATGCTGGCTGGCGCGATCGATATGATCGTCTCCGACTGGCTGTGGGTCTCGCGCCAGCGCTCCGAAGGCGGCGACCTCACATTGACCCCCTATTCGACCGCGGTGGGTGCGATCATGGTGAAGGAGGATTCGCCGATCCGGACGGTCGCCGATCTCAAGGACAAGAAGATCGGCGTCGCCGGCGGCCCGCTCGACAAGAGTTGGCTGCTGATACAAGCGCTGACCAGACGCGATCTCGGCGTCGACCTGTCGGCAACCAGCGACATCGTCTTTGGCGCGCCGCCACTGATTTCGGAAAAGGCGATACAGGGCGAACTCGATGCAGTGCTGAATTTCTGGCATTTTTGCGCGCGTCTCGAGGCCAATGGCTTCCGTCGATTGATCGGCGTGAATGACGCGGCAAAGACGCTCGGGGCTCTGGGACCCGTTTCGGCGCTCGGTTACGTCTTCCATGACCAATGGGCCAACGAGAACCCCGATGCCGTCAGGGGTTTCGTGAGGGCGTCCGCGCAAGCCAAGGACTTGCTGGCCAGATCCGATGACGAATGGCTGCGCCTGGCGCCGATCATTCGCGCGGAAGGCAAGGAACTGGAAAAACTGCGCGATCGCTACCGCCAGGGCATTCCCAGCCGGTCGATCGCCGAGGAAGCGGCCGACGCCGGCAGGCTATACCATGTGCTTGCGGCGATCGGCGGCGCGAAGCTTGTCGGCAGCGCGCCGGAAATGGCGCCCGGCACGTTCTGGCAGGACCCCGAGAAATGACCGCATTGGGAACCGACGGCGCGCGTGATGCCCCGCCGACCATGTCCGGCCGACGCAATCTGGCGACGGCACTCATGCCCGCGCTGACCGTAGCGGTCTCCCTGCTCGGGCTTTGCCTGCTGTGGAACCTTGCGGCAAGTGTCTGGCCAAGCCGTGCCTTTCCAGGACCTGGGCAGGTCTGGCAGGTGCTTCTCAGGGAGGCTGCGAGCGGCGACCTTTTTTACCATCTCGGCGTGACCCTCGGCCGGGTCGCCGCGGCATATATCGTCGCAATGATCATCGGATCCGTCATCGGCGTTTTGCTCGGCAGCCATCGTCGCGTCGACCGTTTTTTCAACCCGTGGGTGATCCTGTTCCTCAACATCCCGGCGCTGGTGGTCATCGTCCTCGGCTATATCTGGTTCGGCCTCAACGAGGTGGCGGCGATCGGCGCGGTGGCGGTGAACAAGATCCCGAATGTCGTGGTGACGATGCGCGAAGGCGCCAGGGCGCTTGATCCAAGTTACGCCGAAATGGCCACCGTCTATCGCTTCGGCCGCCTTGAACGCATCCGCCATATCCTGCTGCCGCAATTGCAGCCCTATCTTGCCGCCGCATCGCGATCCGGCATCGCCCTCATCTGGAAGATCGTCCTGGTCGTCGAGTTGCTCGGCCGCTCGAACGGTGTCGGCTTCCAGATCCATCTCTATTTCCAGCTCTTCGATGTCGCCGCCATTCTTGCCTACACGCTGGCTTTCGTGGCGGTGATGCTTGTCATTGAACTTCTCCTGGTGCAGCCCGTTGAACGACATGCAACCCGTTGGCGCCGTCGTCCCGCTTAAGGTCGACATCGCCGAAAAGACCTTCAGGTCCGCGCGAGGCGTCTCGATCACGGCGCTTCAGGACCTTTCCTTCGAGGTCCGGCAAGGCGAATTCGCCTGCTTGCTGGGACCGTCGGGCTGCGGCAAAACCACGACGCTGCGTATCCTGCTTGGCTTGGACAAAGACTTTTCCGGCTCCTTCCAGTTGCCGCAAGGAGGTTCGAACCGCATCGCCGCCGTATTCCAGGAACCGACCCTGCTGCCGTGGCGAACGGTGGAGCAGAATGTCAGGCTGGCGTTGCCGAAAAGCTTGAGAGCGAAAAATCTCGACAGGCTGTTCGACACGCTCGGCCTCGCCGGCATGCGCTCGCTCTATCCTGCCGAACTGTCGCTCGGCCTTGCGCGCAGGGCAGCACTTGCCAGGGCTTTCGCCACCGAGCCGGCGGTGCTTTTCCTGGACGAACCCTTTGTCTCGCTCGACGAACAGACCGCCGAGCGGCTTCGGCATCTGCTTTTGACCGTGTGGTCGGCACGGCCAACGACCGCCTTGATGGTGACGCACAATCTACGCGAGGCACTGATGCTGTCGGACCGCATCATCGTGCTCGCGCCGCGGCCAACCCATGTGCTCGGCGTGTTCGACGTACGGCTGCCACGGCAACATCGCAATTCGCAGGTGATGAGCGACCTTCTGCGGTCGTTCCATCATAGATTTCCGGACGTCACCTGATTGCCAGCAGGCGAAATGCATATCGGAGGCCTTCATGTCGGTTGATCTGCTAAGACGCAGGCTTGTGAGTGGCTTCGCCTGCACCGCCGCCAGCGCCGCCTTGCTGCCATGCTGCCTCGGACGAGCCGTTCTGGCCGCAGGTGGCAGTTCTCGGTTCTCGGTCAGACAAATCGCCGACGGCGTCTTCGCCTTCCAGGGCGCGGATGAGTTGATGACCGCCGCCAACGACGGTGCGATCTGCAATCTGGGCGCCGTCATCGGCACCGATGCGGTTGCCGTCATCGACAGCGGTGGCAGCCTCATCGAGGCGCACGCCTTTCTCGCCGCGATCGGAAAGCTGACAGCAAAGCCGGTTCGCTTCCTGGTCAACACCCACATGCATCCCGACCATATCTTCGGCAATGCGGCATTCCGGAAGATCGGCGCGACCATCGTCGGTCACCGTAATCTGCCGCGTGCTCTCGAGGCGCGTGGCGCGTTCTATCTGCACAACTATCGCGAACAGCTTGGCGAGGCGCTGATGGAGGGGATCGAGATCGTGTCGCCGACCATGCTGGTCGACGATCGCCTGCAACTCGACCTCGGCGGGCGCATGATCGAACTGCGGGCATGGAAGGCGGCGCACACCGACAACGACCTGACCGTGTTCGATCCCGCGACCAGAACGCTCTTTGCCGGCGATCTCGTGTTCATAGGCTCCTTGCCGACGCTCGACGGATCACTGCTTGGATGGCTCCGCCAGATGGATGCGCTCACCGCGATCGACGCCGCGCGCGTCGTTCCAGGTCATGGTCCTGTAACGGCCGACTGGCCACAGGCGCTGGCGGAGGAGCGACGCTATTTCGAGATTCTGGCGCGCGATATCCGAAAGGCGATCGCCGACGGAACGCCGCTGCGCGAAGCAGTTAAAACCGCGGGCGAAACCGAACGGGATAATTGGCACCTGTTCGACGATTACAACGAGCGCAACGCAACGGCCGCATTTGCCGAACTCGAATGGGAATAGACGATGCCGACACGCGTCAGGTACCTGTAACGCACGGCGATTTGCCAAGGTGTCGCCAAAGGCTTATCCTCAACGCAGCCTGGGCACCACCTCTCTTGCATTGGTGGAGGCATCGAAATGCAAAATCACGCTTACTCGAGCCGGCAGCTCGCTTTGCCGCTCGCATCCGTTTTCGTCGCGATCATCTTGGCCATCGGCACGCTGCTCGGCTCCTCGGGAACCGCCAGCGCACAGCAAACAACCGCGTCCTCGGATAGGATCTGGCAGGATTTGAAGGGCGACGTGTTCGGCGATCGGGCAATTCTGGTCGATACCGGGGTCGTCAGGATCGAAGCGCCGAAGCGGGCGCAGGATGCCGCCATCGTGCCCGTCGACATCTATCTCGATCCAGCCAAGGCGCCGGACGGCATCAAATCCGTTACCTTGATCATCGATGCCAACCCTGCACCGGTGGCGGCAACGTTCCAGCTCGGCAAGGATGCCGGCGTGACGCATCTGTCGACGCGCGTGCGCGTCAACGACTATTCCTATCTGCGTGCCATCGCTGAGACGCAGAGCGGCCAACTCCATATGATGCAGACCTTCGTCAAGGCATCAGGCGGATGCTCCGCCCCTGCGGTCAAGAACCAGGACGAGGCCAACGCAACGATGGGTCAGATGAAGCTGCGCCAGTTCCCGCCCAAAGAGACGATGACCAAGACTGAGGAACTGCAGTTGATGATCCGGCACCCTAATAATTCGGGCCTGCAGCGGGATCCGCTGACCCAGTATTTCATACCGGCCCATTTTGTCCAGAAACTGTCGATCTCCCAAGCCGGCCGGCCGATCCTCTCCATGGAAGGTGGAATATCGATTTCGGAAGACCCCAATTTCCGGTTCGATTTCAGCGTGCACGGCAACGGCGAAATCCAGGTGGAAGCGATCGACACGGATGGCAAGACATTCCGCAATCAGTGGCCCCTGGAGACAGCAGGTCTCTGAAGTATCCCTCTTGCGCCGTAATGCCGGCTGCTTGCCAGCTCGATCCCGAAAGTGGAGTTCGTTTCGCGAGGATCAGACAAAGGATGGTACTCCATCCGGCTTGCGGAGGGAGCAGGCTCTAAAAGCAGCGCACGTCGGCTTCCGACTGCGCGCGCTTCAATTCGGTGCGGGCTGCCTTCGCCGGTGCGCTTTCGCGAAACAACCCCGCGTTTTCCCCTGTGGTCAAAGACATGCTCTTGAAAGTCTCGGCTCTCTCATAGTGGTCGTAGGGAAGGATCGAGGCGATGACGTCGATCGAGCAGGAACAGCTTTCCAGCGCCTGACGTGTCTGGCCGTTCGTCTGCATGCAGCCGAGCACGTAATCGGCGATCGTTGCTGTCGGGTAATCTCCCGCGGCGCCCGCCGGGTTTGCGAAGGCCAGCGGCGCGGCAAGGAGCAGCGGCAAAGTCGAAAATCCAACATATCTGATCACGGGAAAACCTCCGGTTGGGCTGGGCGCGATGCGCCCAGTCGGGATCACCGTGGCAGTTGGCAACGTGCCGCAGAGTCAGTCAAGCGCCCATGGCTTCCGTATACGACCAAAGGAGGAATGCAGTGCTGGTCGACGGTGGTTCCGCATGGGGGCCCCATGCCCCGGTCCACGCTCCAACTCCAACGATCATCTCATGCTTGGCTCACTATCGTTTCCCAACGGGGCACGTACATGGCCATGCCGAGACATCGAAGTGAATACCTCCAAATAAAATCCACACTTAGGTGAAATGTAAAACTCAAAAAATAATCAAATTTTATCCGGCCCACCGTTATTTCTCAATCAGAAATACTTCATCTAACAAATACTACCCTACTTATTTCCTTATATTGCGCCGCATCATTTACGATATTGCGGTGCAAAAAAACACCCAGGCTTTTTTGCTTGCCTAGCGTTTTGCGATGACATAGCCTCACTCTGTTTCCGGCTTCAAGGGCGTCACCGTCATTAGGGAGCGGCGACAGTCTTTCGTAGGCCAAGGTGAGGTGGGCAGTAACGGTGCCCTCTGCACATCTGGCTTAGGTCGTGACACGCTGCCGGAAATATTTCCCCCCCGTGAATCGCTTGGGCAAGCCCTTGTGGGCTCAGCAAATGATTCATCACTATGAACCTCGGGAGGAATTCGGATGCGTGTATTTACGAAAGCTACCTATATTCTAACCACTGCGGCGTTTCTGTCGCTCGGCGCGGCCTTTACGGCGTCGGCTAACGAGGACCTTGCAAAGCTGGCTTCGGATTCGAAGAACTGGGCAATGCAGACGGGTGACTACGCCAACACCCGCTATTCCAAACTCAACCAGATTACTGCGGACAATGTGAAGAACCTGCAGGTCAAGTGGACCTTTTCCACCGGCGTGCTACGAGGCCACGAGGGTGGACCGCTTATCATCGGCGATGTGATGTATGTTCACACGCCTTTCCCGAACAATGTCTTTGCGCTCGATCTCAAGAATGACGGGAAGATCCTCTGGAAATACGAACCCAAGCAGGATCCCAACGTCATTCCGATCATGTGTTGCGATACGGTCAATCGCGGCGTTGCCTATGGTGACGGCAAGATCATTCTCAATCAGGCCGACACCACCGTCGTCGCCCTCGACGCGAAGACCGGCAAGGTCGTCTGGTCGGTCAAGAACGGCGACCAGACCGATGGCGGCAAGGGCGAATCCGGCACGGCTGCTCCCGTCGTCGTCAAGGACAAGGTGCTCATCGGCGTATCCGGCGCCGAATTCGGCGTTCGCGGCTGGCTGGCCGCCTACAATCTGAAAGATGGCAAACTCGCCTGGAAAGCCTATTCGGAAGGTCCGGACGCAGACACCCTGATTGATCCCGAGAAGACCACGCATCTCGGCAAGCCGGTGGGCAAGGACTCCGGCACGAACACCTGGGAAGGCGAGCAGTGGAAGACCGGCGGCGGCACGACATGGGGATGGTATTCCTATGATCCCAAGCTGAACCTGGTCTACTATGGCACCGGCAATCCCTCGACGTGGAACCCGGTACAACGCCCCGGCGACAATCGCTGGTCGATGACGATCATGGCCCGCGATGCGGATACGGGTGTTGCCAAATGGCTCTACCAGATGACCCCGCATGACGAATGGGACTATGACGGCATCAACGAGATGATCCTCGTCGATGGCATGGAGGTCAACGGCGCCAAGCACGACGTGCTGGTGCATTTCGATCGCAATGGTTTCGCCTACACCATGGATCGCGCCACCGGCGACCTTCTCGTCGCCAAGAAATACGATCCGGCCGTGAACTGGGCGACGGAAGTCGTCATGGACCCCAAGAGCGAACAATATGGTCGCCCGCAGGTCGTGGCGAAATATTCGACCCAGCAGAACGGCGAAGACACCAACTCGACGGGCATCTGCCCGGCGGCGCTTGGAACGAAGGACCAGCAGCCGGCGGCCTATTCGCCGAAGACCGGGCTGTTCTATGTCCCGACCAACCATGTCTGCATGGACTATGAGCCTTACAAGGTGAGCTACACCGCCGGTCAGCCTTATGTTGGCGCCACCGTGTCGATGTATCCCGCACCTGGCGGCGACGGCAACATGGGCAACTTCATTGCCTGGGATGCGGCCAAGGGCGAGATCGTCTGGTCGAAGCCCGAGCAGTTCTCGGTGTGGTCGGGTGCGTTGGCGACAGATGGCGACGTCGTCTTCTACGGTACACTCGAAGGCTACATCAAGGCGGTCGATAAGGACGGCAAGGAACTCTACAAGTTCAAGACCCCGTCCGGCATCATCGGCAACATCACGACCTACGAGCAGGGCGGCAAGCAGTACATCGCCGTTCTGTCCGGCGTCGGTGGCTGGGCAGGTATCGGCCTGGCAGGCGGTCTGCTTTCGCCTGATAACGCCGCTGCCTGGCATGGCGCCGTCGATCAGGGCCGTGCCCAAGGCGACGAGGCCGCGGTCGTTGGCACCGCTGGTCTTGGTGCCGTCGGCGGTTACGCTGCACTTGCCGACTACACGACGCTGGGCGGTCAGCTCACCGTCTTCGGTCTCCCGGATTGATGCGCTGGGAACCTTGAGAACGCCTCAGGTCTTGTGAGACCAAAGGCTTGAAGAACGAGAGCCCGGATCATCCGGAAGCCATGGCCGGGCTCTCGATTCGGTCACGCACCCAAAACACCGATCAATGCCGGTCGCGCCAGCAAAACCGTGTCCATTGGCAAATGAAGGAAGTTTGAATGTCCGTTCGCATTGTAATTTCGGCTTTGGTCCTGGCTCTGCTGCCTCTGGCAAGCTCAGGCGTCGCCCAGGCCGACGACAGCATGGAAAAAGCCAAGGCGGTGAAGGAAGAAGGCGGCAAGTATTTGGATGCGGATGGAAATCCGACCTACAAGATCGAAAACGGAACCGTCGATTGGTACACGTTCAGCGGCTACCGCCGGTATCACTCCGATTGCCATGTCTGCCATGGGCAGGACGCAACAGGTTCGAGCTATGCGCCGGCTTTGGTCAACAGCTTGAAAAACATGGATTACGGCACGTTCCTCTCGATCGTCGCCGAGGGCCGCAAGAATGTCGGCGGCGGCAAGGAAAACGTCATGCCTGCCTTTGGCGACAACAAGAATGTCTATTGCTACATGGACGACCTCTACATCTACCTGCGCGCGCGCGCAGATGGCGCGGCGCCCCGCGGACGGCCGCCCAAGCACGAAGACAAGGCCCAGGCGGCGAAGGATGCCGAAGCATCCTGCATGGGTGGATGACATGATTGGCCGCGATGCATTGAAGCTGCGCGTCGTTCTGCCGATCCTCGGAACACTCGCCTTGCTGCCGTCGAACGCGCATGCGCAAAGCGCCGGCCTTGGCGCGGCGGGAGAACTGGTCGATCCCGACATTCTGCGCGTCTGCGCCGATCCCTCGAATATGCCCTTCACCGACAAGAGCGGCGAAGGATTCGAAAACAAGCTGGCCGAACTGGTTGCCGCGAAAACCGGGCGCAAGTCCGTCTCCTACACCTGGTTTCCCACGATCACCGGCTTCGTGCGCAATACGTTGGGGGCCAACCGATGCGACATCATCATGGGCTATGCCCAGGGCGATGAGCTGGTGCAGAACACCAACGCCTACTATCGCTCCGCCTATGTGCTGGTGCATCCGAAAAGCAAAGTTATGGAAGGCGTGGAAACGATCGAGGATCCCAGACTCACGGGCAAGACGATCGGCGTCGTTGAAAGCACGCCGCCAACCGCCAACATGGCCGCCAACAAGCTTCTGCGGACCGCCAAGATCTATCCGCTTGCGGTGGATACGCGCGTCACCCCATCCATGGGAGAGGTCATGATCAAGGACATGCTGGCACACAAGATCGATGCGGCGGTGCTCTGGGGTCCGATGGCAGGTTACTATGCAAGGGAACTCGGAGCTGATGTGACGATCGTTCCACTGGTGAAGGAAAAAACCGGCTCGCGCATGTCTTACCGCATCACCATGGGCGTACGTCCGTCCGACCAGGAATGGAAGCGGACGCTCAACCGGGTGATCAGGGAAAACCAGGCGGAGATCACCAGGATCCTGCTGAGCTACAACGTGCCGCTGATCGACGAACACGACAACCTGATTACCCAATGAATGGAAGGGAGACTATTTTCTTGCTGGTCGCCGCGAGCCTTCTGGGTCTGACCGAGCCGACATGGGCTGGCGATGTCGCCGAACCCAGCGGTTACCGAATGGACGACTATCGGGCGCCGGTGCCGCGGACGCTGCAAGGCGCGAGGGTGGTGACGACGGTGGAAGCGGAAGCGCTGTGGCGAGCGAAAAAGGCGATCTTCTTCGACGTGATGCCGGACACGCCCAAGCCGGCCAATCTGCCGGCAGGGACGATATGGAGGGACAAGGTCAGAAAGGACATTCCAGGCAGCATATGGCTGGCCAATGTGGGATACGGCGCTATTTCGCAGGAGACCGCCAGCTATTTTCGCCAAGGCCTCGAGGCCAAGGCCGGGACGGACAAGTCGCGCGCGATTCTGTTCTACTGCATGACGAATTGCTGGATGTCGTGGAATGCGGCGAAACGGGCCGTCGAGTGGGGCTACAGTTCGGTAATCTGGTATCCGCTCGGCGCTGATGGGTGGGAAGATGCAAACCTTCCACTGGAGGAGAAAAAACCCTACACAACGAACAATTGAAGTAAGGACTGCAATTATTCTCGATAGTTTGTTTTCAACTTTTCAAAACCTATTGTTTCATTTGTCCATTTTGAGACTTGATGGACGAGCCATTGCGTCGGTGCCCTGCAATGGTTGACTAACGACAGGATCGGTCCCTTCGGGCTGGTATAAGAGGAGAAATGTCATGAAGAAGAACTGGAAAAAACCGACCATGTGTCAGGTTGCCGCTGGCTTCGAAATTTCACGGTATCTGCCTGCTGAAATTACTCCCAAGAAGTAGGCCGCAGAGGTGCGCGTCCCTGGCGACAGGGGCGCGCATCCCCTCGCCGCATGGGATTTTCGTGAAAGATTTTGACGCACGCAAAGCGTGCGAAGCGTTTTTTGTGACTGCAAATTGCCTGCAGGTCAGAGAAGCCGCCGCGCGGGCATTTTCATGCATTTGAAGATCATCGGATCGGCGGCGGGCGGCGGCTTTCCGCAATGGAACTGCAACTACCGTCTGAGTCGTGCGGCTCGCACCGGCATGGCCGGCGTACATTCACGAACCCAGTCAAGTGTCGCCGCCTCTGCGGACGGGTTCGGCTGGGTTCTTTTCAATGCCTCGCCCGACATTCGCCAACAAATCGCTGCAACACCTGAACTGCAGCCTGCGGGCGATGCGCCGCTGCGCTCGACGCCTATTCGCGCGGTGGTGCTGACCAATGCCGATGTCGATCATATCGCCGGACTGCTCAGCCTGCGCGAACGGCAGCCTTTCGCCATCTATGCAACGGCGCAGGTTCTGGCGACGCTGGAGGCGAATTCGATTTTCAACGTTCTCGATCCAGCGCTTGTGCCGCGGCGCATCCTGCCGCCGGCGAAAGAATTGGCCATCTGCGACGCAGAAGGCCGCGATACCGGCGTAATGATCGAGCCCTTTCCCGTGCCCGGGAAGATAGCACTCTATCTGGAGGATAGAGACCGTCCGGATGCCAATTTCAGCTCCGACGCAGGTGACACGATCGGAGTCCGAATTGCCGGCATCGGCAGCCGCGGCTCCGTCTTCTATATCCCAGGCTGCGCGCGCATCGATGCGCGCTTACGCGCGCGTCTCACCGATGCCGCCTGTCTTTTGTTCGACGGCACGGTGTATACCGACGACGAGATGATCGTCGCCGGCGTCGGTCAGAAAACCGGCGCGCGCATGGGGCATCTGGCGATCTCGGGAGAACTGGGTTCGATCGCAGGCTTGGCCGATGTGAAGGTTAGCCGCCGTGTCTTCGTCCACATCAACAACACCAACCCCATCCTTGACGAGAATTCCGCCGAGCACGCGGCGGTCAAGGCGGCAGGCTGGGAAATCGCAAACGACGGTATGGAGATGGAATTTTGAGCGACTTCCGCGATGCAGCCAAAGGCGGACTCTCCACGAGCGCTCTCGAAGCCGTATTGAGGCAGGTTGGCGCCGAGCGCTATCACAATCGCCATCCCTTTCACCACAGGATGACCAGCGGCGCGTTGTCAAAGGCCGAGATGAAGGCCTGGGCGCTGAACCGCTATTGCTATCAGGCGGTCATCCCGCGCAAGGATGCCATGATCCTCGTGCATGCCGAGGATCCGGCGTTTCGCGCCGCTTGGCGCAAGCGGATCGAGGATCATGACGGCGAGGACGGCTGGAGCGGCGGCATCGCGCGCTGGCTGCATCTGGCAACTTCGCTCGGCCTGGACGCCGAGGCCGTGAAGAGCGAAAGGCTGGCGCTGCCGGCGACGCGCTTCGCGGTGGGCGCTTACCTTTCCTTTTGTACAAACCGGACGCTGTTCGAGGCGGTCGCGTCGTCGCTGACCGAGATGTTCTCGCCACTCATCATCGGTGAGCGGGTGCCGGCAATGCTGGCCAAATACGACTACATCACCGAGGATACGCTGGCCTATTTCAGGCAAAGGCCCGAACAAGCCTCGCGTGACGCCGGCTTCGCCCTCGCCTACGTGCTCAGCCATGCCGATACGGCGGAGCGCCAGCAGCAGGCAATCGATGCACTGGTGTTCAAATGCGATATACTCTGGGCCATGCTTGATGCGCTTCAACACGCTTATGGCGAGCAGGGCAGCATACCGCCTGGCGCCTTCCAGCCCGAGGCAGCCCAATGATGGCGCTGCGCGAAAGAGCCGTGGTGTCGTTGCGATCGGTGCCTTCGCTGCCGAAGCACGCGCGCATACAGTACGATTCCGTGCGGCAGGCATTCGCCGTACTGTCACCGGAAAAGATATTCTGGCCGAACGATATCAGTCTCGACATATTGCGCCGCTGCGATGGACGGTCCACGGTCGGCGACATCATTGCCGGCCTTGCCGCGGATTACGAGGCCGAGCAGGAGGCCGTGGCGACTGACGTCATCGCCTTCCTGCAGGAATGGTCGGATAAGCTGCTGGTGAGGCTATGAGCACGCCCCTCCTCCCGCCAATCGGCATGCTGGCGGAACTGACGCATCGCTGCCCGCTGCAATGTCCTTATTGCTCCAATCCGCTCGAACTGCTGAAGGCCAATCGCGAACTCGACACAGAGACCTGGCTCGCTCTGTTCTCGGAGGCCGCCGATCTCGGAGTGCTCCAGGTGCATCTGTCCGGCGGCGAGCCGACACTGCGCCGCGACCTCGAGCAATTGATCGCCGGGCTTGCGGGGCGCGGCGTCTACACCAATCTGATTACCGCGGGCGTTGGCATCGTCGAGGGCCGTATCGAGGCATTTGCCGAAGCCGGTCTCGACCATCTGCAACTGAGCTTTCAAGGCGCGCGGCCGGCGACCACCGATCGCATCGGCAACCACAAGGGCGCCCACGAAAAGAAGCTGGAGACGGCACGCCGCGCGCGCGCTGCCGGTCTGCCTCTTACCATCAACGCACCGATCCATCGCCATAACATCGAGGAAGTGCCGGAATTCATCGATCTCGCCCTTTCGCTGGGCGCGGAGAGGCTTGAGATCGCCAATGTGCAGTATGCCGGCTGGGCGTTGACCAATCGCGATCAACTGATGCCCGAGCGTGAAGCGGTCGACAGGCAGGCGGAGATCGTCGCGGAGGCACAGGAGCGGTTGGCCGGCATCATCAACATCGATTTTGTGACGCCGGACTATTTTGCGATCTATCCCAAGCCGTGCATGGGCGGCTGGGCGCGTGACGCCTTCATGGTGACGCCTGACGGCACCGTACTGCCCTGTCATGCCGCACAGACGATCCCGTCTCTCAGCTTCGAGCGTTTCGAACCACGCAGGCTGTCCTCGATCTGGGCCGATTCACCGGGGTTCAATGCCTTTCGCGGCACGGACTGGATGCAGGAACCCTGTCGCGGCTGTGAGCGGCGCGAGATCGACTGGGGCGGCTGCCGCTGCCAGGCGATGGCGATCGCCGGCGATGCCGCTGCAACGGACCCGGCTTGCGCGAAATCGCCGATCCATGCTCGCATGGCAATGCTGGTCGACGAAGCCAAGCGCATTGCCACAGCCCCTTCGAGAGAAGAACCATTCGTCTACCGGCGGATCGGCGCCATGACCGAATCCGCCTGACCAGTGTCATACCAGCCCGAGCAGAAAGGCGGCGCCGCCGAGAAAGCCTGCCGAGCAGATCCATAGCAGCCCAAGCCCCCGGACCCGGCATTCGAGCACCGCTGAGCCGGGGTTGACGGGGTCATAGTGAACGTCGACCTTGCTACCTTCGACATATTGCCGTGCCTGGCCGCCGACGAGGCCGGGCAGCGAGGCGGTCACGGTGGCGCCGAAGGTCACACGATCGGCGCTGTAGCGCTGGCCGGCGACGCCATAGGAGTAGACGATGCGGGATTTGGAGACGGTGCGCCAGCGGCCATAGCCTGAATGGTTTCGGAGCGCCTGCAGACCTGAAGTGTCGATGCGGCCAGCGACGATCGGCCATTTTGCCGCCTGCTCGGCTAACGCTTTCTGGGCGAAACCCATGCTCAGGATGAACAAGCCCATAAAAAGCAGCAACGCCGCGGCACCGAGATTCTGCGGCTTGGGCAAATGCGGCCCAATCGCTTCCAGAACACCGCCGACGGAAAACACCAGCACAACCGCCCCGATCACCAATCCTGCCGAAAGTTGGACCATGAACTTGAAGGCGCCGTCCGGCAGTGTGCGCTCGATCACCGCTTTGCTCGGATCGGCCGGATTGTAGAAGACAGTCACCTCCGCGCCGCGGGGAAACTGGGCAAGGGTTTCAGCGACTTCGAAATTCCCCAAATTCTCCTTCACGCTGTAGCGCGAGCTTTGAAATTTCTTGCCGCCGACCTTGTATTCGAAGGTGATCGCCGGAAAATTGCGCATTTCGGTGGTATCGCTGCTGTCCGAGCCAACGCCCGAGTTTCTCACTTCACGTGCCTCGACGCGCGAGGAAATGATCTTTCCCGGGGCCGGCAACCAGCGGCTGAGCGCTTTCACCTCTCGCCATTTCATGAAGGTGATGAACGACAGCGCGCCCGCGACCACGCAGGCAAAGCCGACAAGCATGATCTTGAGTTCCAACTCGTCTCCCCCAGGAGTGCAGGAACTTCACATAGACAGCAAGGCTGCGGCAATGTCTTGCTTATTCGCGAAATCTGAAAAGGCTGAGCAGCGCAAACAGCGACAGCGTTCGGCGGGTCATGCAGGCTTGACGGCCAGGAACGTGTTCCATTCTTCGCTATTGCGGCCGACGTTGAAATCCTCCCTGATGAGGACGAGCCCGGCGCCTTCGAGACGGGCCGCGAAGTCGTCCCTGCGCCAGTAGACCATGTGATATTCGCCTGATGTCTCGCCGTCGCCATTGCGCATCGAGACGAGGAAGGCGCCGCCCGGCCGCAGCGACCCGGCTATCTTGGCAAGTACCTGGTCGGTCTCGTCGCGAGGCACATGGATGAGGACGCAGAGGGCCAGGACTGCGTCGTAGGGGCCGCCGAGATCATCGGTGATGAGATCGAGCAACTCGCCATGCTTGCCACGCGCGGCCTGCAGTTCCAGAAACCGCTTGGTTGCGTCGGTGCGCCGGACTTTGACACCCAAAGTCTCCAGAAAATCCGCGTCATATCCGGCTCCGGACCCGACTTCCAAAATCCGGCCGCCTGTGCCAGCGATTGCCACCAGGCGCTTCAGCGATGCCTGCTCCCTCTCGTTGGGAACATGGCGCACGGTGGCATCATATTGTTCGGCATAATCCTCGTAGGCGCTGATCGTTTGACGGCTCTGCGCCAGAGCCTCCGATGACACACCCATCTTTTCCTCCCATGCGTCCATGTCGGTCAAAGAGCCGGACACTTTCCTCAGCGAATGCTGCCGGCGGAAGCGTGTCCATCGAGCAGTCCGATATCGCGCTTGCCCAGACCGCGGGCATCAGGCAGAGCGAAGCGCGCCGGGACTGACGACTGTCTCAGTTGGCGTCGGCTACCGTCTGCCGGCCGCCGGCCCAGGCGCGCCATTGCCGTTCGTCGCCATGGAAGACATTGAGGTCTATACGGCCGGTGACGCCGTGCGACAGGCCGGAGCCGGAATACTGCCAGAAGAGCCATTTGCGGCCGGGATAGACCTTTGACGGATGCTGGGCCACGGCACGCAGCCAGAACGGATAGTCGAGGAATTCGCCCCTGAGATTGTCGCGGTAGAAATCGGGCGCGGTGTAGATGATGGGACGCTGGCCGTAATGGCGCTCCAGCTTGTCCATGAACACCTGCATCTTTTCCAGCACCTTTTCGCGCGACGGCCGGCGCTTGCAGCTGGACTCGCCGTTCCACTCGACGTCTATCACCGGCGGCAGTGCGCCTTCGACCCTGGGCACGTTGCGGATGAACCAGTCCGCCTGCTCGCCGGCCGTGCGGCACCAGTAGAAGAAATGATAGGCGCCGCGCTTCAAGCCGGCGGCGTCGGCGTTGCGCCAGTTTTTCATGAACATCGGATCGAGGTGGTCGCCACCGTCGGTCGCCTTGATGTAGGCGAAGTTGGCGCCCTGGGCGCGCAGCTTGTCCCAATTCACGTTGCCTTGCCAACGCGAGACGTCGACGCCGTGCACTGCAAGGCGGCGAGGCGAAGCCTTGCCGAAATTGATAGGCTTGGCATCACGAAAACCGTAACGGGTGAGCGGCCCGGCAAGCATGGCCGGTGCCGCGCGGGTCAACAGCTTGGGCGGCGACACCAAGGCTGCCGGCTCGACCGGCAACCCGCCGACATCAGGCACTTGGGGATCAGGCACATCAGGTGCGGCAAACACCCCCGTCTCTTCCTCCTCCGCCAAACCAAACGGGCGCCTCGGACCGTTGTCAGACATGGGGGCCAATTCGGCCCTTGCCGCCCTGTTGCCCCTTGCCGCCGGAGCAGCGGCGATCGGTGCCGGCGGCCGAATCACGGAACTGGTGGTCTCGTTGGACGGTTTCTGCAAATCCAGCGCGTCGACGCCGGCCGTTGAAGAGCAGCCGGCAAGGCATAGCGATGCGATCAAAAAACTGACGACGCCCGGAATCCGCATCTGGACCTGTACTCAAAACACAACAGACCGAGGGCAAAACGACAGCCGACGGACAAACCGGATCAGTTATGAATGAGAAATTACCAATAAAGTTTGAATCAATTTTTTTCGCCCATACCGCGTGTGGGTAAGCGCGGTGGAAAACCGGCTAGGATTTCCTGAAAACGCCGATCATCGGCCCGAGATTCCAGTAGTCGTCTTTGCGGCCGATGGCAGGCGCAAACAAGCTTGATATCGTGCCGTCGAGGAACAGCGCGTTGTCGCAGCCAAGCGCGTCGCGGAAAAGCCGGGCGAAGGCATGGAAGGTCACTGTGCCGTTCGAAATCGCAAAGACCGCGACGCCGTCCTTTCGCACCCCGACACCGTCGCGGGTTTTCCGCGAAGTGCCGTCAGCCTGGAATTTTGGATGCAGCTTGCCGTCGATCACCAGCATCGGCCCCGATTGCGTCGCATAGTCGACGGTCGGGCGCCTTTTCACGAATTCCCGAGTGGCACGAACCGCGGCCTTGCCGTCGCGCAGGTAGAAAATGCCGTTCGGCTGCAGGGAAAAATTGCCGCTTCCCGATCCCGTTTTCACCGAGGCCATCTCCTGGCCACGCTCGACATAGAGGCCGACCGGCGCGAGGTTAGGGTGATACATGCCGGCATTGATGCCGAACACCATCGTGCGCCCGATCGCCTGTTGCGCGGCATGCAGATTGTGCAGCGACTGAAACGGCTTGCCCGCCGCATCCTTCCAGAACAGCTCGAGCTGGTATCGTTTCGGATCGACCTCGCAAACGAGATAGCTGGTCGCCTCGAAGGTGAAGTCCCGGCATGGCGGCAGTGAAGCGGCCCACTGGCCAAATGCCGCCACCGACGGCAGTGCGCCCTTGGCCAACGCCAGCAGCAACGGCAGTGATTGCAGGAGGGTCAAAAAATCCATGTGCGTACCGGAATCGAAGTTCGAGGTCCGGTACGGATATAGCCCGTTTCAAGCGATACTGTGGAACTTGCCTTAGACGAGCCATCCCATCGCCACGCCCAGCAGCAGGACGACACCGAGCAGGCCGCGATAAATGACGAACGGCCAGGCCGAGAAACGCTCCAGCACGTGCATCAGCCCCCATATGGCGAAGAAGGCGGAGATCGAGGCGACGACCAGCCCGACGGCAAGGACCGACCACCCATGGGCGTCGAGATGGACCTTGTGCAGTTCCCAGAGTTCCTTAAGGCCGGCGAGTGCAATCGCCGGCAACCCGAGCAGGAACGAGAAGCGCGCCGCCTCGGCCCGCTTGAAGCCGAGCCCCAGTGCCGCCGTCAGGGTCGAGCCCGAGCGCGAGACGCCGGGGACAAGCGCGCCGATCTGGGCAACACCGACGAGCAGCGCATCGGTCAGCGACGCACCGCCCATGCTGCGCCGGTGACGGGCAAAGATCTCGGCCAGCGCCAGCAAGATCGCCATTGCGATGCAGGCCCAGCCGATCACCGTTAGGCTGCGTAGCGGCGAATTGCAGGCGTTGAGCACGCCCGACAGCGCCACGCCGGCGATGACGATCGGGATCGTCGCCAGCACGATCCAGAGCGCCAGCTTGAAATGCCGGTCGGCGAAATCGCGTCGCGCCAGAGCGTCGAACGAACCAAACAGGATATTCCTGACATCACTCCAGAAATAGCTGACCACCGCGGCAAGAGCCGCGAGTTGCATGGCGGCGGAGAAGGCGGAGCCAGGATCCTGCCAGCCGAGCACGGCCGGCACGATGCGCATATGGGCGGTCGAGGAAATCGGCAACAGTTCGGTGATGCCTTGCACCACGCCGAGGAACGCCACCTTGGCGAACCCCAGCCCGACGAAGCCCGTGTCCAGGCCTTGTGTGCAGATGTCGGCCAAAATCGAATTCCGTGCATGAGAGATCAGAGTTGCGTGGACCGACCACCGGTCAATCCCCGACAAGCCTTATCGTCATGGGCCGGATAATCAATTTACGGATTTGTAAGCTGGCGTGCCGAAGTGCACGCCGTTCGAAAACCGGCCCACCTTGGAGCCGGCTTGAGATACACAGGGAAAATCGCAAAGCGACTACGGGCAGAGCCAGAGTTTCTGGCATGTCCTGGCGATCACATGCGCCGGCGGCACTTCGGGCTCATCGGTCGAAGGCCGGCGAGCCCGTTCGAGCAGCATGCGCACCTGTTCGGGGCGCACACGATCGCGCTCCATCACAAGCAGGACCATCGGATCGCTCAAAAGCTCGTCCAGGGTGCTGATGCTGTCGTTCATCCGTCGTCTCCTCGAATGCCGTACCCGCGACCCATAAATAGGGAGACAATGATGGCCCGCCAATGACGCTTTGCCGGCTATCTCGTGTCGATTTGGATTAAATTTTGGCCATGGTTGCGTTCTTCCTTCTCGCTGGCGTAGCGCGTCGATCCACCTTCTTCCACAACAAAGGGAAAGGGGAAAATTAGCCTGGCGGAGGGGCGCCTTCGTATTTCGGCAGGCTGTCATCGAGCACCACCCAGGGCTGCTTCGAGGCGGTGAAAATATGCATTTGCGGCTTGAAAACCGTGGGATCGTCGAGCGAACCGGTGGTGATGCCGATGATATCAGCGGAATCACGCCGGGAAAACATCGTCGTGCCGCAGCTCGGGCAAAAGCCGCGCTTGAGATCCGGCGAAGAGTTTATGGTCGCCAGCGGCCCGTCGATCGTCACGTCGTCGATGCGAAACAGGACGCGTGCGTTGAAGGCGGCGCCGATCGCCTTCTGGCAAACCCGGCAGTGGCAGACGCGTTCGTTGATGGGGGCCGCGTCCGCGCGGTAGCGCACCGCCTTGCACAGGCATCCGCCGTCATATCTTGCCATTGTCCGGATCGATCCACTGGTGGGGGAGAATAGGCGCGCAAGGTATCGGCGCGGCCGATTGGGTCAATTGAAAAGCTTTGATGCAACGTCATCGCTTATGCTGATGCGAGTGGGGCTGAAGTCATGACGCCGAAAGCCGTCATGGCGGCCGCATGACGATCCGCCGGCTGCCAGCCAACAACCGGCGGCCTTGGCGTTCACTCCGTTTCGCCGACGACCTCGTCCCAGGTTTTGACCTTGGTCTGGCCGTTGAGGAACGGCAGCGCGGCGGCCGTGAGTTCGGGGGCGAAGAAAGTGTCGTAGTGGGTGCGGTTGGGCAGGATCGCCAGGCGGTTCTGCGACAGGTTCTCGCGCATCCAGCCGGCGTCCTTCAGCCCGCCGCCGAGCATCTGATAAAACTTGATCTCGTGCTCGGGCTTGTACATATCGCTGTCGCCATAGACCAGCATGACAGGCATCTTCAGCTTGGCGACGTCGGCCGAGTAATCGCGGTTCTGACGCATGAAGCCGCCCAGCGCATCGAGGAGCTTCGGGAACTCCTCCGGATGCGGCGCCACCGCGACGTAGGATTTGTACATCGGCGTGTCCTTCATGAACTCAGCCGCAGCCGCGCTCACCTGTGCCTGCTGGGGACGCATCTCGTCATAGAAGCCGTCCGTGGCGTAGCCGGTCGATACCAGGACGAGGCGGCGCACCGCTTCGGGATGCTGGCCGGCCATGCGGAAGGCGACGCCGCCGCCCAGCGAATAGCCCATGACATCGACCTGGTCGTAACCGAGCGCCTTGACGATGGCGGCCATGTCGTCGCCCATCGCTTCCACGGTGAATGGTCGGTCACCCAGCGCGGTGCGACCGTGACCCTGCAGGTCGACGCCGATGACGGTGCGGTTTTCGGCAAGTTTCGGCAGGATCGGCGCGAACATATCCGTGGTGCCGAGACCGCCATGCAGCAGAAGCAGCGGCTCGCCCTTGCCATAGATGGCATAATAATAATTCAGGCCGTCGATCGGCAGCAGGCCAGACTTTTCCGGCTTCGGCAGTGCGTTCGTCTCAGTCGTCATGGCGGGTTTTGTCTCCTCCGCATTGGTGGTGCCCGGGCAGGCAAGCAGTGCTGCGGCCGAAGCAAAAATGGCGAAAAACAGGGTTTTGGACATATCGATCTCCTCTCGTCCTGCCGGTATCAGAGCGTCATGCGGATCAAAGCGTTTTGGCGAGTTCTTCGAGCTGGTCGGCGCACTGTCCCCAACCCTCGTGGAAACCCATCTTCTCATGCTGTTCGCGGTCGGCGACGCTCCAGTGCCTGACCCGAGCGATGTAGCGCGTCTTGCCGTTGCCCTCGTCCTCGAAGGTCAGCACGACGGTCATGAACGGCTTTTCCGAAGGCTGCCAAGCCTCTGTGTAGGCGTCGGTGAAGACGATCTTCCTGCCGGGAACGACTTCGAGGAAGATTCCCGGGTTGGGGAATTCGTTACCGTCCGGGCTAGCCATGACGACAAGGCTCGAGCCGCCGGTGCGCACATCCATCTCGGCGCGCGGCGTCGTCCACGGCTTTGGCGAGAACCAGCGCGTGATCAGTTTCGGATCGGTCCAGCAGCGATAGACGTTCTCACGCGGCGCATCGATGATGCGGGCAAGAACCACTTCACGGTCGTTGGTGGGGGCGGTGTCGAGCTTGGTGGTCATAAGGGCGTCCTGCGTTTGATCTGGCTTCCGTCCCAAGGACGAGCCGATGAACCGCAAACCGACATCGTCCACGAAAATTTTGCGATGACGTCCCTGCTCCGCGTCGGTCCGTGGGAACGAAGGAAGTGTCAGTGGCGCTTGGCTTGCACCAGATAAGCCTCGATTTCGGTCTCGCCGAGCCACTTTGCCGCTTCCAGCCGGTGCAGGCCTTCGACGAGGATGTGGCGTTTGCCGTCATGGCGGACCTGGATCGGCGTCTTCATGCCGTTTTCCAGAATGTCCTCGGCCAGATGGCGGACGGTCTCGGGATGCAGCGTCTTCTTGCGCGCTGTCGGCACGTAGATCTCGTCGACTTTGACCTTTTGCACTCTGAGCATTCCGACCCCCGTGGCGGAAACGCCGCCTGCCCTGAGATAGTCCGTTTGATGGAGGCGGCCAAGGGTGCGGCTAACGAATGCTGGTCCGATCGTTTCCATTTGACGCAACGACAGCAGATCGCCGAAATGGCGGCCTTCGACCTTTCAGGTGTTCATGACCCATCTGCCGACCGAATTCCCCGATTTCGGACTGACGCCGGAGCAGCGCCGCCACGCGGTGCGTGGCCATTACTACGAATGGCCGGGGATGGATGGCGAGCGCGGCGAGATCTGGTGCTACAGCGACCGCTTTTCCTATCGCGCCGGCGAAACGGTGGCGTTGCATGTCAGTTCGACAGCTCCGAACTTCGGCATGACAATCACCCGGGATGGCGGCAGCGAGACCAAAGCGTTCGAAAAATCGGGCATCGCGGCACGCCGGCAGGACACACCTGACCAGTGTTCGGTTGAAGGCTGCGGCTGGGACGTATCCTTCGAATTTCGCGTCGGGGCGGACTGGCCGTCCGGCGCCTATCGGGTCACGCTGACCGCCGACGGCCGCGACGGCAAACCGATCCAATCCCATCATCTTTTCATCGTCAGCCCGCAGCCGGGCCGTAAACCCGGCCGTGTGCTGCAGGTGGCTGCGACAGGCACATGGCTGGCCTACAACACCTGGGGCGGCTCCAACCACTACCAGGGCATCACCGGGCCGGATCGCAACCAGTATTCGCCCATCGTGTCGACGCAACGCCCCTGGTGCCGCGGCTTCGTCGTGCTGCCGAAAGACGCGCCGCGCGTGCCGCTGGAAGTCGCCGTGCCACCCAAGACGATTCCCCGCTATCCGCATATGGAATGGGCGCTCGCCACGGGCCATTCGAAGAAATACGCCTCTTCGGGCTGGGCCAGCTATGACAGCCATTTCTTCCGCTTCGCCGAACAGGCCGGCTATGGCGTCGATCTCATCAGCCAGCACGATCTGCATTTTTCGTCCGAAATTCTCGACGGCTACGACTGTGCCGTCTTCGTCGGCCATGACGAATACTGGACCTGGGAAATGCGCGATGCCGTCGACGCCTATGTCGAGCGCGGCGGCCATGCGGCGCGCTTTGCCGGCAATTTCATGTGGCAGACGCGGCTGGAAGACGAGGCCCGCCGGCAGGTCTGCTACAAATATCGCGCGCGTGCCGAAGACCCCGCCTATCTCCCAGGCGGCGACATCACCCGCGCCACCAACTCCTGGGAAGCGCCGGAAATCGGCCGGCCGGGTTCGGCGACCTTCGGGCTCAACGCCACGCGCGGGGTTTATACCGGTTGGGGCGGTTGCGCGCCGCGCGGCGTGCGTGGCTTTCCGGTCTACCGGCCGGAGCACTGGGCCTTTGCCGGCACCGGCATCTATTATGGTGACCTGCTGGGCTCCGACAGCCATGTCTATGGCTATGAAGTCGATGGGCTCGACTTCGAGATACGCGGCGGCCTGCCCTACCCCACAGCGACCAGCGGCGCGCCAGACGGCCTGCAGGTTCTCGCGGTCGGCATGGCATCCCAGGTCGAGGAAAGCGCCGACATTCCGATCGAGGATCAGTTCCTCACCGACGAAGACGGTCGCTTCACCGCCGAAACACTGTTCGGAGAGGCGAGCGACGCCAATCTGGAAAAGGTCAAACGCGGCAATGGCATGATCGTCAATTTCCCGCGCGGCAAGGGCGAGGTGTTCCACGCCGGAAGCTGCGAATGGGTCGCCGGCCTGCTAAGACAGGACCCGATGGTCGAACGCGTCACAAAAAATGTCCTCGATCGTTACCTCGGAAAGCCCTGATATGTCGAAAATCCAATCCGCCGTTGAAGAAACCGAAGTCCGGCGAGACTCGCATCTGTTCTATCTGTCCAGCCTGCGCCGGCCGCTGATCGACCGTGCCGAGGGCATCTATATGTGGACGCAGGACGGCCGCCGCTTTATCGACGGCTCGAGCGGCCCGATGGTCGCCAATATCGGCCATTCCAACCGCAACGTGCTGGATGCCATGAAGCGGCAGATGGACCGCGCCACCTTCGCCTATCGGCTGCATTTCGAGAACGAGCCGGCCGAAGAACTGGCACGTGAGCTGGCCGGCAAGCTGCCGGAAGGCATGGACCGTATCTTCTTCGTCTCGGGCGGCTCGGAGGCGACGGAATCCTGCATCAAGCTGGCGCGGCAATGGGCTGTCGCCACCGGCCAGGCCAGCCGCTGGAAGGTGATCACGCGCTTCCCCTCCTATCATGGCGGCACGCTGGGTTCGCTGTCGATTACCGGCGACGATGCGCTGGCCGAAACTTTCGAGCCGATGATGCGGGTGATGCCGACCGTGCCGGCGCCGAACGCCTGGCACGACCGCGACAATCTTTCGATGGAACAGCGCGGCATCCGCTATGCCGACATGCTGGAGGAGAAGATCCTGGCCGAAGGGCCGGAGAGCGTGGTCGCCTTCATCATGGAACCGATCGGTGGCGCTGCGACCGCAGCGCTGGTGGCGCCCGACAGCTACTATCCGCGCATCCGCGAGATCTGCGACCGCTACGGCATCCTGCTCATCCACGATGAAGTGATGAGCGGCGCCGGCCGCACCGGCAAATTCCTCGGCGGCGACCACTGGAACTGCAAGCCCGACATCGTTGCGCTGTCGAAGGGGCTGGGTTCGGGCTATGCGCCGCTTGGCGCGCTCGCCGCCCCGATGCGGCTGGTGCAGCCGCTGCTTGACGCCGGCGGCTTCCAGCACGGCCACACCTATGCTGGCAATCCGCTGGCCTGCGCCGCCGGGCTGGCTGTGCTCGGTGAAATGGACCGGCTCGACCTGATCGCCAATGCGGCCGCCATGGGCGACGTGCTGATGGACGGGCTGAAGGGGCTGGCGAAGCGGTTTCCGTTCATCGCCGATATGCGTGGCAAGGGCCTGCTCACCGGCGCCCAGATGGTTGCCGATCCCGAGACGCTGAGGCCGATCGACCAGAACAAGAAGGCCACGCAGCGGCTGCTCGACCTCGCCTATGAACGCGGGTTGATCATCTATGGCCGCAGGGTCAAGGGCGGCGTCGACGGCGACAATTTCATGGTCGCGCCGCCGATGATCGTCACCAGGGAGCAGGTCGGCGAGATCGTCTCCATCATCGGCGACTCGCTGGACGTTCTGGCCTCCGAACTCGACCTACCGGTCGAAGGCTGAGGCGACAAAGATGGCGCCTAGAAAAGTCATCATCACCTGCGCTGTCACCGGCTCGGTGCACACGCCGTCGATGTCGCCCTATCTGCCGGTGACGCCGGACCAGATCGCAGCGGAGGCGATCGCGGCGGCCGAAGCCGGTGCCTCGATTCTGCATCTGCACGCCCGCGATCCGAGTGACGGCCGCCCGACCGCCGATCCGGACGTCTACATGCAGTTCCTGCCGCGCATCAAACAGGCGACCGATGCAGTGATCAACCTCACCACCGGCGGCTCGTCGCTGATGACCCTGGACCAGCGGCTGGCGGCACCGCTCAGAGCCGAACCCGAAATGTGCTCGCTCAACATGGGTTCGATGAATTTCGCGCTGTTCCCGATGCTCGACAAGCCGAGGGAATGGCAGCACGAGTGGGAACCGAAGCTGCTGGAAGCCACCCGCGACACGATCTTCAAGAACACCTTCGCCGACATGGAAGGGGTGCTGGAAAGACTGGGCAAGGGCTGCGGCACGCGCTTCGAATTCGAATGCTACGATGTCGGCCATCTCTACTCATTGGCGCATTTCCGCGACCGGGGGCTGGTGTCTGGCCCATTGTTCATCCAGTTCGTGCTGGGCATTCTGGGCGGCATCGGCGCTGACCCGGACAATCTCGTCCACATGAAGCGGATCGCCGACAAATTGTTCGGCGACAGCTACCAGTTCTCGGTGCTGGCCGCCGGCCGCCAGCAGATGCCGCTGATCTCGATCGCCGCGGCCATGGGCGGCAATGTCCGCGTCGGGCTGGAGGACAGTCTCTATGACGGCCGCCAGCTGGCGAAATCCAATGCCGATCAGGTGCGCCGCATCCGTGGCATTCTCGATGGGCTGTCGCTGGAGGTTGCAACCCCCACCGAAGCGCGCGACATGCTGGCGCTCAAGGGCGGCGACCGGGTGGCGTTTTGAGATGCTGGCGTTTGAAAGGGAGACAATCTGAAATGATTGCGTTCCTTCGCACCCCCCTCTGTCCTGCCGGACATCTCCCCCGCAAGGGGGGAGATCGGATGTCATTTCGGCTTTCGCTAACTTCCAACGTTGCAGGATGGGCGGTAGTATCAAAACTGCCAATCTCCCTCCTTGCGGGGGAGACGTCCGGCAGGACAGAGGGGGGTGCCTGGGCACCGAACCTCCGATGATTGTCCCCCCGCCCAATATCCTCCTTCGACTCGGCACTCTCGACGACGTCGAAACGATCCACGCGGCGATCCTGAAACTCGGCACCCATATCGGCGCGCCCGAGGAGATCATTTCGACACCGGACGATCTCAGAACTTACGGCTTTGGTGAAAAGCCATCCTTCTCCACCCTGATCGCCGAAGTCGGCGGCGAATTTGCCGGGCTCTGCCTGCATTTCCCGATCTTTTCGACCTGGATGGGGCGGCCTGGCGTCTATGTGCAAGACCTCTATGTCGAGGATCGTTTTCGTGGCCGCAAGATCGGCGAGCGGCTGCTGCGGCACGTTGCGGCGCAGTGCCGGAAAGAAGGCGGCGTGTATCTGAGGCTATCCGTCGACACCGACAATGAGGGCGCCAAGGCCTTTTATGAAAGGCTGGGCATCGCCTGGTCGAGCTACGAACAGACCCAGAAGATCATCGGCGATGCCTTCTTTGCCTTCGCCGACACGGCCGAGAATGAGGAGCAGGAATGAAAGCCTTCTACGCCGAGGAACAGAAGCGTCACGACCCCAAGGCCTTTCTGTCAAGCGGTGCGGCGCAGCCCAATCCGGAAAAGCCGGAGCGCGTCGAAAGATTGTTAGCCGGCGCATTATCCGCCGGTTGCACGATCGAGCGGTCTCGGGATCATGGGCTCGGCCCGGTCGCGGCTGTGCATACGCCCGAATATCTGGATTTCCTCGAGCATATCTACGCGCGCTGGCAGCGCATCGAGGGCGCTTCGGCCGAAGTGATCCCCAACATCCATCCGATCGCGCGCAACGGCTCCTACCCGGCCTCGGCAGTCGGGCAGGCCGGCTACCACATGGCCGATACTGCTTGCCCGATCTCGGGCGAGACTTGGCAAAGCGCGCTGTGGAGCGTCTGGAGCGCGGTCGATGCGGCCGAGGCGGTGATGTCAGGCGTACCGGCCGCCTACGCGCTATGCCGCCCGCCCGGTCACCACGCCTTTGCCGATGTCGCCGGCGGCTTCTGTTTCATCAACAATTCGGCCGTCGCCGCACAGGCTCTGCGTAAACAGGCCGCACGGGTGGCGATCCTCGATGTCGACCTGCATCACGGCAACGGCACGCAAGGCATCTTCTATGCACGACCGGATGTGCTGACCGTCTCGCTGCATGCCGATCCCGTGCGTTTCTACCCGTTCTTCTGGGGCCATGCCGACGAGCGCGGCGAAGGGCCAGGCCTCGGCTACAATTTCAACCTGCCGCTGCCACGCAAATCCGCCGACGCGGCGTTTCTCGAAGCGCTCGAGGTAGCGTTCCAGCGCATCCGTGCCTTTTCGCCCGACGCGCTGGTCGTGGCGCTCGGGCTCGATGCGTTCGAGGGCGATCCGTTCGGCGGACTTTCGGTGACGACGCCGGGTTTCTCGCGCATCGGCGAGGCCATCGCAAAGCTCGACCTGCCGACGGTCATCGTCCAGGAGGGCGGCTACCTCTGCGACGAACTCGGCGACAATCTCACCGCGTTCCTCACCGGCTTCGGCGGCAAGATGCGGTGAGTACTCAAGCCAGTGTCAGGAGCGCTGCTGCCTGAGCATGGCGATGACCCGGTGCACGCTCTCCAGCGTCTCGTCGATTTCGGCAGATGTGTTGTAGTGAGCGATGCCGATGCGCACGGCGCCATACTCGGCCGGGATGCCGAGTTGATGGACGATCTCCCAGGCATAGTTGTGCCCCGACCACAGGAAGATGTTCTCGGCGTTCATCTGCCGTACGATCGTCTCCGGCACGATGCCGTCGACGGTGAAGGACACCGTCGGCACGCGCTCGCCAATCCGCTTCGGATCGGTGATGCCGTGGATGGTCAGACCCTCGATATCGGACAGACCGTCGATCAGCTGTTGCGCCAGCGGGTTTTCATAGGCGATCGACACCGCGAACGCCTTGGCGATCTTCTGCCTTCGCGATCCACCCTCGCCCGCTGCCGCGCCAAGGTCGGCGAAGTAATCGACCGCGGCCGTGAGGCCGGCCATCAGTTCGATCTGCGGCGTGCCCAGCTCGAACCGCTCCGGCAGGCCGTTGGATGAACAGCGGCACTTGTAGGGTTTCAGATCATCGATGACATCATGCTGGCCCCACAAAATGCCCATATGCGGGCCGAAGAATTTGTAGGCCGAACAGATCAAGAAATCGCAGCCGAGCTCCTGAACGTCGATCAGGCCGTGCGGGGCGAACTGCACGGCATCGACATAGACCAGCGCGCCGGCGTTCCTGGCGATGGCGCTCAGCGCCTTCACCCGGTTGATGGAACCAGTCAGGTTGCTGGCATAGTTCAACGCGACCAGCCGGGTCCTGTCGGATAGCAACCCGGCGAGCGTCGCCTCTTCGACCTGCCAGCTCTTTTCGTCGAACGGCAGCCAGCGCACGACGAGGCCGAGATCCTCGGCCAGCTGCAGCCAGGGCGACACATTGCCCTCATGGTCCATGCGGGTGAGGATGATCTCGTCGCCGGGCTTCATCGTGCGGCCGAGCGTGCGCGACATGTGATAGGTCAGCGTCGTCATGTTGGCGCCGATGATGATTTCTTCCGGGCTCGCCGCACCAAGGAAATCGGCCATTGCCCGATGCGCCTCATCGACGACGGCCTGCGCGGCAATCGTCGTTTCGAAATAGCCGCCAAGGTTGGCGTTGGTGGTCAAAAGACAGCGCGACACGGCGTCTGCGACGACTTGCGGCACCTGCGTGCCGGCCGGATTGTCGAGATAGATGCGGCGACGGCCCTTGTCGGTCAGGGAGAGAGCGGGAAATCTTTCGCGGACCAGCTCGATCGGAAAATTCATTGTTGCCCTTCTCCCATTGTAATCATTGGATTCGGCCAGCGGCCAATCCCCGTTCAAGGACAGGGATTACCGACCCGCTGATGGATCGCATCCACCGCCTTCTGCATTTCTTCGGTCCAGACGACATCGACGGAAGACAGCGCCATGTCGAGCTGCGAAAGCGTCGTTGCGCCGACGATGTTGGAGGTTACGAACGGCCGGCTTGAGACATAGGCATTGGCAAACAGTGCCGGCTCCAGGTCAAAGGAGCGCGCCAGCTCATTGTATTCAAGTTGTGCTTCGGCAGCACCTGGCGTCTCGTAGCGCTGGCCGCGGTTGAATAGCTGCGTGCGCGAGCCCTGAGGCCGCGCGCCATGGTCGTATTTGCCAGTCAGGTATCCCTGTGCCAGCGGCGAATAGGGCAGCAGCGACACTTGCTCGCGCTCGCAGACCTCGGCGAGGTTCACCTCGAAGGTGCGGTTGACGAGATTGTAGGCGTTCTGGATCGACGCGACGCGCGGGCCGATGTCCTTGTCGGCTTCGGCAAGGAACCGCATCACGCCCCAGGAACTCTCGTTCGACAGGCCGAAATGGCGTATCTTTCCTGCCTTCACCAGTTCGTCGAACACGGCAAGCGTCTCGGCGACCGGCGTTTCGTCGGCCGGTGCGCCGACGGAATCGGCGCGCGGCGACACGGCGCCGACGCGCGTCGGGTTGGCGCCCCAGGGGATATCCCGCTCCGGCCAGTGGATCTGATAGAGGTCGATATAGTCGGTGCCGAGCTTGGCCAGCGACTTGTCGATGGCGTCAAAGATATCGGCGCGCACCAGTTGCGACGGCCTGTCGCCGCGAAACCAGCTGTTGGCCGTGCGGCCGACGACCTTCGAGGCAAGGATTACCTTGTCGCGGTTGCCCTTGGCTTTCATCCAGCTGCCGATGATCTTTTCGGTCCACCCTTGCGTCTCCGCCTTGGGCGGGATCGGGTAGAGCTCGGCGGTATCGATGAAATTGACGCCGCGCGAGAACGCCAGGTCCATCTGGGCGTGGCCTTCGGCCTCGGTGTTCTGCTGGCCCCAGGTCATGGAGCCCAGGCAGATCTGGGTAACAAGAAGATCGGTCCGACCGAGACGACGCTTGTGCATGGAATTCGGCTCCGGAGGAAGGCTGGCGCGACTGCGCGGAGGAAGCCGCATCTATAGGCAAAGCAGAGCCGCTCTCCAAGCCTCGCCAGAGCGACTTTTGCGTGAACCAGCCGGGTTAGCGGCGAGCACCTGCCAATGCACGGCGCTTGGCCTCGTCGATCAGCATGTTGGCCACTTGCATGCGGATCATGGCGCGCTGGCGCAGATGCGGGGCGACACGGTCGGGGTGGTTGGCAAAGGCAAAGCTGCGGCGCATGCGGCCGAAATCGGCGACCTGCTTGGGCTGATTGAGGCCGAGTTCCACGGCGATGGCTTCGGGATCAATCGGCGGCAGTTTCTCCTCGGGCTTTGGCTCTTCGCCGGCGAGAGCCAGCCTGGCATGATCGAGCAAGGCGGCGAATTCGGTCGCCAGATCCGCGCCCGCCTCGCGATATTCGGCAGCGGAAACCTTGATGCGGCCGGAATGGAGTTCATCGGCCACCGAAAGATAGTCGAACGGGATGGATGGACGAGCGCCGGCCTCTTCGCCCTCGCCATTCTTGCCGGGGGCGATGAAGAGGTCGTCGAGCAACGAAGCGAAATCCCGCTTGGCGCCAGTAGCGATGTCAGCCTCCCCCTCGCCCGACCATTCGGGTATAGAAGCATAGAACCGGCTCGTTAAAAATGCATGGCACCGATCTTAACGAATTTAGCCGTCGCCTCATCTACCGCTTGTGACCGCAATCCCAGAAACAAAAGCCGGACTGCATTTTCATGCAGTCCGGAATTCGCCAGGAGTGGCGAGGAAAAACCAGCCATGTAGCCAGCATTCGAGGCTACGATGCGCATCAGTCAAAAGTTTCATCGGGTTGCAGAAAATGGCGAAAATTCGCCAAGACATGGCAGATATGCAAATGCTGCACTGCACAATTGTCACGATTCACCTATATTGGCAGCCGTGGAGGACCAATTTGGGGCTTGAATCATGGGTTTCTTCACTGAAATGTTCGCCCGGCCGCGGCCGCAGGAGCATCTGAGATACCGCTCGGCGCTCGCGCTGCTTCATTCGATGAGCAATGCCGACCGCGCCGACATCGGGATCAAGCCGGCCGACTTCCCCCGCATCGCCCGCGAAATGTCCATTCGCTAGGTACTTCCGGAGATGTCCCGGATCGATCCAGGACATCTCCAAAAAACTCAATTCCTTAGCGCGATCCCAGGAACGTCGCCTTGCCCAACGGCACGCCGTTGTGGCGAAGGATGTCGTAAGCCGTGGTGAGATGGAAATAGAAGTTGGGCATGGCTACATGCAGCAGATACTGCATGCCGGGCATAGAGCTTTCGCGCCCGCCGAGCTTCAATTCGATGATCTTGTCGTCGGAGCCGTCGAACTCGGCAGCCGAAAATGACGCCAGAAGGTCCAGGGTTTTCGTGATGCGAGCCTGGACATCGGCGAAACTCGCCTCATTGTCTTCGTATTTCGGCACTTCGCGGCCGGCGAGCCGCGACGGCGCGCCCTTGGCATGATCGGTGGCGATCTGCACCTGCCGCGTCAGAGCGTACATGTCGGGCGCCAGCCGAGAGGTCAAAAACACCTGCGGATCGATCTTGCGGTCAAGCGCATTCTGTTCGGCGGTCGCCAGCACATTGGAAAGCGCTTTCAGCCTGGCTGCAAACACCGGCACGGATGCCTCATACATCGATATCGTCACGTCAAATATCCTGTCCGGCCGAACGCCGGCGGACGCCACGTAGCGCCTTCGCGCAGGATTTTTCAAGACCGCCGACGCTGCGTCACCACGTTGCCGCAATCGCCGTCGTAGAATCCTCTATCGAGCGGAGGTTCCCGATGAGACGCGCCCTTTTCGCAGCGACTGCCTTTCTCTCCCTGGCACCGATCGGCCAGACGGTATTGGCCGCCGACGATGCCCCCGAAGCGCCCTATATCGACGATCGGTCGAGCGCCGATGCGGTTGTCCGTTCGCTGTACAGCGCCATCAGCCGGCACGAATTCGCCCGCGCATGGGGGTATTTCGGCGATACAAAGCCGGCAAAGGATTTCGACAGTTTCGTCAAAGGCTATGACGGCACCGACAAGGTCGAAGTCCAGATCGGGTCGGTTTCCGACGAAGGTGCGGCGGGCAGCATTTTCTACAACGTCCCCGTCGCCATCCGCGCCACCGACAAGAGCGGCGGCGAAAAGGTCTTTGCCGGCTGCTACACGCTGCGCCAGGTGAATGCCCAAATCCAGGCGGCGCCGCCCTTCGATCCAATCCATATCGAAAAAGGCGCGCTGAAACCCTCCACCGCCGATTTCGAAGAGGCGCTGCCGCCAGGCTGCGGCGACGGACCGCCACCGCCGAAGAAGGACACCGCACTGGAACAGGCCAAGAAGGCCTTTCTGGCGACCTATGGCGACCAGTGCGACAAGCAGTTCCTGGCCGATGAGCCGACCGTTTTTTCGATCAAATACAAGGACAAGGATGCGCAGCCTGGCGACCCCGACAAGGAGACGCGACTGTTCCATTTTTCCTGTTCGGCCGCCGCCTACAATGAAAGCTCGGTCTACTACATGACCGACGAGGTATCGGGCGTGCAGCAATTGCAATTCGCCGAACCCAAGATGGACATCCGCTACGAGAACAATGACAGCAACGGCAAATTGCTGGGCATGACCATCATCGGTTTCCAGACGTCCGGCTGGGCGGTCAATTCCGACTATGACGAGGCCACCCAGACGATCACCACGTTCAACAAGTGGCGCGGGGTCGGCGATGCTTCCGACGCCGGCACGTATCTGTTTCGCAACGGCAATTTCTCGCTGGTCCAGTACGACGTCGATGCATCCTATGACGGCGAGCAAAACCCCGAGACTGTCGTCGACTACAACACTGCGCCTTGAGCGTCACATGGGCTTGCAGGCAGCGCCTGTCAGGGCGCCTTCGATAGCATCCAGTTGAGCGTGCCGCGCCAGTCGGTCATGCGGATCGGCGTGCCATGGGTGCCTGTCTCGAAACGAACGAAATGGGTCGGGTAAGTCTTCGATTTGGCCAGGATCGAGCGAAAGAATGCTTCCTGATTTGCCACGGGGAAGACCACGTCGTGACTGCCCTGGCCGAAAAAGACCGGCACCCGGCGCTTGAAAGCAGGGCTGGCGAAGAAGCTCTCATCCCACAGCGAGCCGAGCAGCAGCAGGCCGCTGATGCGGCCGCCCATGTCCTTGCGCGCGGCAAGCTTCCAGCACAGCGCGCCGCCCATCGAGCCGCAGGCGACGAAGATCTTCGCGCCTGGCGATTGTTCGGCATAGTGACCGATCAGCGCTGCCACCTGCGCTGCTCCCTTGTCGCCGAAATCGGCAAAATCCGGGCTGAGATAGAGGCCGCCATTGCCGGCCATCAGGTTCTTGAGCCGGTTGAAATTGCCGCCGAAGGTGAAGTCGTCGACGCCTTGCTTGCGGCTGCCGCCCTGCCCGTGCAGGTAAAGCACGATGATGCCGGCGCCCTCGGTCTTACCGACGGCGACATGCCTGACATCGCCAGCATCGGTTTTCAGCAACAGATCCTGCTGCATCTTGCGGACGCCGGTGTCGGTGTATTGGGCGTTTACCCGGCGCTCCGGCACCTGGTCACGCTGGTTGATATCGCGCATCTCGCGGTAGTCGATGACGGTATAGGCGCCATTGGTGTCGGACGACAGCGTGGCCGGATAGGCGAAGAGATCGTCCTTGAAGGGTTTTAGTTCGAGAGCGGCAGCGTGGGCAGCTGAAGAAAACAAGAAAAGCATTGCCGTGAGGAAAGCGCGGCACGCCCCCCTCTGGCCTGCCGGCCATCTCCCCCTCAAGGGGGGAGATTGGATGCGCCTTCTGCTTTCACCAATCTCCAAGGTTTCGGGACGTGAGCTGCCGTCAAAGCTGCCAATCTCCCCCCTTGAGGGGGAGATGGCCGGCAGGCCAGAGGGGGGTAAAAGCGCCAACATGGAAGATGAAGTCATCCCTCTGGCATGCGTTTTTAGGCTTGGGTTTGTCAATCCTGCAGCACGCCGCCAGCGCCTTCCAGCGCCTCGCGCGTGTCGACATCGACAGACGCCGCCGCGCCGATCTCGACATCGATGACATCGAGCCCTTCGGTCTCGACCAGATGGCGTGCACCGGTGTCGCCTTCCAGATGGGCGATCGCCGGAAACAGCGAGCGCGGCAAAAGCACCGGGTTGCCGCGCTTGCCGTCATGCGAGGCACGGACCACCGCATTGCCGCCGGCCTTGCGGAATGTATCGATCAACCTGTCGAGGTCGTCGGACGCGATACCCGGCATGTCGCCGAGAACGATCATCACACCGGCGGCGTCTCCCGGCAGATAGGCAATGCCGGCTTTCAGCGAGGTGGACAGGCCCTCGGTAAAATCCGGATTGTCGGCGAAGGTCACGTCGAGGCCGGCCAGCGCCGTGCGCACCCGCTCGCGCTGATGGCCGGTGACGACAATCGTTCCAGACGCCTTCGAGCCGAGCGCCCGCTCGGCGGTGCGGCGCACCAGCGGCTTGCCGTCGAACAGCGCCAAAAGCTTGTTCGGTCCACCCATGCGGCTCGACCGGCCCGCCGCCAGCAGCACGATCCCGACCTTGAGCTGGCTCATGGCCGGCAGCGGTTCGCGCGGCTGCGGCCGCGTCGGGATTTCCATTAGCAGCCCGCCTACTCCCATGCCGGCAATATCCTTGGCGGTCACGTCGAGACCGGCGATCAGCCTGTCGAGCACCCAGTCGAAGCCGTTTTCCTTGGGGCTGCGGGCGCAGCCGGGAGCGCCGATGACGCGCTTGCCGTCGAGCATACCCAACACCAGCAGATTGCCGGGATCGACCGGCATGCCGGCGCGGATGACAGTACCACCCGCCTTCTCGATCGCGGCGGGAACGACATCGGCGAAATCGCTCATCGCCGAGGCGCCGAAGATCACCACCATGTCGTTGTCGCGCGCCAGCGAGGCCGCGGCTTCCGCCACCGACGCGATCTCATGCGGCGTGCGGCGCTCCGCCGTCAGCCTGCCGCCGGTGCGCGCCAGCCGCGCTTCGGTGACGCGCAACGTCTTGTCCAGCACACTCGGCTTGATGCCCGGCAGAACCGTCTGGATGACGCCGACACGCACCGGCTGGTAGGCGTTGACGGCAAAGATCTCACCACCGGCGCAAATTTTTGTCGCGGCGTCGACCAGCGCTGAACTGACCGCGAAGGGAATGATCTTCACCGTCGCGACCATCTGGCCTTTCTCGACCGGCGCATGCTGCGCCAGCGTGGCGATGGTGATGGCGGGATCGATGGCATTGATGGCGTCGATGGCAGCGGCATCGACCGTGAAGATGCCCGGCGCCTTGGCATGGAGGTTGACCCGCCCGGTCGCGGCAGGCCTGGCCTCGATCCCGCGAAAGGTCATGCTCTCAGCTATTTCCTGCGCGGCGGCATCCTCGCCGAGGTCGTCGGCAGCCAGCACGGCTGCAACGACCTGCGAAATGCCGGCGGCCCGCAGCAGCGCCACATCTTCGGCGCTGAGCCTGTGCGCCTTGCGGAAGCGGCGTTCACCAGCGGTGGTGGAGTGCGCCAGCACCGCGCCTTCCGCGGTCTCGATCGGGATCGGGCCGAATTTCACGCCGCAGCGCCCGTAGAGCGCCGCGCGTCCTTTTGGACGCGCAAAGGACGCTCTACTACTTTGAATCTACGCATCGTGCTTTTCCAAAATCGATTTCGATTTTGGAGCCGATGCGGAGGCATCGAAACCGCGCGAGCGGAAGGCATGGATCGCCTGGGCCAGCACCGCAACGGCGATCTCGGCCGGACTGGCAGCACCAATATCCAGCCCGATCGGCGCATGGATACGGGCGATCTGATCGGCGCTCGCGCCCAGCGCCAGCAGGCGTTCGACCCGCTTGGCATGCGTCTTCCTGCTACCGAGCGCCCCGACATAGAAACAGTTGGCGTCGAGCGCGGCCTTCAGGGCGAAATCATCGACCTTCGGGTCATGGGTGACGGCGGCAAGTGCGGTGTAGCTGTCGAGCGGCTGGCGCTTCAGCACATCCTCCGGCCATTCGGCATGAAGCGCCACATCGGGAAAGCGGTCCGGCGTGGCGAAAGCGGTGCGGGGGTCGATGATCTCGACGGGATAGCCGGCAATCCTGGCCATCGGCGCCAGCGCCTGGCTGATATGGACAGCGCCAATCACGACCAGACGCGGCTGCGGCAGATGCGCGTTGAGAAAGAAATTCCGCCCCTCGGCTTCGACCGAACCGGAGTTGCCTGTGCGAAACGCCCTGGCGATCGCGGCGCCAAGATCGCCGGCGACCTGATCGCCCTCGCGCACGATCCGGTCGCGGCCGTCACCGAGATCGGTGACAAGGATCGCCGCACGGCGAGCGCGTCGTTCGGCGTTCAAAGTTTTTAAGGCGTAGGGATCCATCAGGAAATCTCTTGTCCGAGCATGATCTTGTCCAAAAACCGGGTCCCACTTTTTGGGATCATGCTCTAGCCCAGTCTTTCCACGTACACCTTGATGCGACCGCCACAGGACAAGCCGACCTGCCATGCGGTTTCATCGGCAACACCGAACTCCAGCATCCTGGCCTTGCCGCTGTCGATGACGTCGATGGCCTCGCTGACCACAGCGCCTTCGACGCAGCCGCCGGAAACGGAGCCGTGGAAATTGCCGTCGGCATCAATGACCAGATGGCTGCCTATGGGTCGGGGCGCCGAACCCCAGGTCTCGACCACAGTCGCGATGGCCACGTCCTTGCCGTCCTTCATCCAGCCCTCCGCAATGATCAGCGGGTCGCGGGCCTCATCCAGATAAATGCTGTTTTCCATGACCGTTTCTCCAGAAGTCTGTTTTTCTCGGGATCTGTTTTCCGGATGGGAAAGATATGGTTATGCGGCGTGCCTCGCGCCAGCTTCCAGCCATCGGCGCGGATCGACGGATTGTGCCGACTTCTTGTCCAGCGACGCGCAGAGATCGGCGAGCGCGTCGAGATTGTGCACCGAGCGGAACTCGTCGACATGCGGCAGCATCGTCTTGACGCCGCGGGCGCGCGCCTGGAAGCCGTCGAAGCGCAGCAACGGGTTCAGCCAGATCAGACGCCGGCAGGATTTGTGCAGGCGTTCCATTTCTTCTGACAGGCCGGCGACATCGTCGCGCTCCAGCCCGTCGGTGATCAGAAGCACGACCGCGCCCTGCCCCAGCACACGCCGCGACCATACCAGGTTGAATTCGGCCAGCGTGTCACCGATGCGGGTGCCGCCCGACCAGTCCCTGACCGCCGCCGAACAGTCGGCAAGGGCTGCATCCGGGTCGCGATGGCGCATCTGCCGGGTCAGGTTGGTGAGCCGGGTGCCGAAGACGAAGGTGTGCACGCGACGCCTTTTTTCAGTCAGCGCATGCAGGAAATGCAGGAAGATGCGCGTGTACTGGCTCATCGAGCCGGAAATATCGGCCAGCACCACCAGCGGCGGGTGAACCTCGCGCGGCGAACGGAACTTCGGCAGAATCAGCTCGCCGCCGGTGCGCGCAGCCGAACGCATCATGGCGCGCGGATCGATGCGGCGGCCATGCGCATCGGCCTTGAAGCGCCGGGTCCGCACCATGTCGAAAGGCAACCGCAACTGCGCGATCGCCTTCTTGGCGTCGGCCATCTCGGCGGCGTTCATCTGGGCAAAATCCTTGGCCCGCAGCACCTCGTTGCCGGAAAAGGTGAAGCGGGCGTCGACCTCGATCTCGGGAATTTCCTGTGGCGGCTGGTTCTTCTGGTGGCCCTCGAACATCGCCTGGCTGACCCGGTTTTCAGCGGCGCGTGGCTTCTGCTTTTCCCTGGTGTCGGGTGCCACCGGCGAAAACATAGCCAGCATCTTTTCGATCAGTTCGCGCGACTTCCAGAACAGCCGGAAGGCTTCGTCGAAAATGGCGTGATCCTCATGCCGCGACACCAGCACGGCGTGCAGCGTCCAGTAGAAATCGTCGCGCGAACCAATGCCCGCGGCGAGCACCGCCTCGATGGCGTCCTTGACCGAGGCCGGCCCGACCCGCATGCCCGCCTTGCGCAAGGTGCGGGCAAAATAGACGATGTTGTCGGCGATTCGCCCGTGCGGCATGGCCTCTTTTGGCTCGGGGCGTAGCATCGCCTACTCCGCCGCCGAAAGCTCGGCCTTCACCTCGTTGAGGATGCGCCGGCCTTCGCCCTGTTCGATGCGGGCAATGTCGTCCTGGTATTTCAACAGCACGCCGATCGTGTCGGAGACGGTTTCAGGATCGAGCGCCACCTTGTCGAGCTCGGTCAGCGCGCCGGCCCAGTCGATGGTTTCGGCGACGCCCGGCACCTTGAACAGCTCGATCTGGCGCAGCTTCTGGATGAAGGAGACCACTTCGGCCGAAAGGCGCTGGTTGGCCTGCGGCACCTTGCGGCGCACGATCTCCAGCTCGCGCTCGGCATTGGGATAGTCGACCCAGTGATAAAGGCAGCGCCGCTTCAGCGCATCGTGGATTTCGCGGGTGCGATTGGTGGTGATGATGACGATCGGTGGTTCTTCCGCCTTGATGGTGCCGAGTTCGGGCACCGTCACCTGGAAATCGGACAGGATTTCGAGCAGGAAGGCCTCGAAGGCCTCGTCGGTGCGGTCGAGCTCATCGATCAGGAAAACCGGGGCAGCGCCCGTCTTTCCGGTCAGCGCATCGAGCACCGGGCGGCGGATCAGGTATTTTTCGGAAAAGACGTTGCGCTCCATGGCGGAGCGCTCGACCTCGCCGGCCGCCTCCTCCATGCGGATCTCGATCATCTGCGCGGCGTAGTTCCACTCATAGACGGCGGACGAGACGTCGAGGCCTTCATAGCACTGCAGGCGGATCAGCCGGCGGCCGAGCGCCTGTGCCAACACCTTGGCGATCTCGGTCTTGCCGACGCCGGCCTCGCCCTCGAGGAAAAGCGGCCGCTTCATACGCAACGACAGGAACAGCACGGTCGCCAGCGACCGGTCCGCCACATAGTCCGCACCGGTCAGGAGATCGAGCGTCTCGTCGATCGTCCGTGGCGCGGCGCGCGGTTTCAGCTCGGTCATTCTTTCTCCGTGAACGCCGCCGCTCCGCTTTCCAGTACGTGGTAGCCGCGGGCGTGATAGATCAGCGGCCGCAAATTATCGCCCATACGCAGACCTGTCACCTTGCCAAAAAGCACACGATGGGTGGCCAGATCCTTGGTGTCGATCAATTCGCAGTCGAACACGGCAAGCGCGCCTTTCAGGGTCGGCGCGCCGGTGGAGATCACATCCCATTCGCCAAGCGCGAAACGTTCCTCGACCGGCAGGCCGGTGATGCCGGAAAAGCCGACCGACAGCGGCTCCTGGTGCGAGGCCAGCGTGTTCAGGGCAAACCTGCCGTTTTTCACGAACAGCTCATTCTTGGCATTTTCGCGGTTGAGACAGACCAGGATGGTCGGCGGCGTGTCCGACACCGAACAGGCGGCGATCACCGTCGTGCCGCGCTTGCCGGCCGGCCCGTCGGTGGTGACCACATGGACGTGGCCGGCAAAGTGGCTCATCGCATCGCGATAGGCCTGCGGCCCAATGTCGTTCTTCTTCAGCACCGTAAATTTTCCATGGTCAGGATCCTACCGACATATATGGCCAGACATAGCCCGCCACAAGCGAAGTGCCTGAGCCATATCCCGAAATTCGCGTGTTGCACCAAGGCCGGGCAGCCTTTAGGTCTTGGCGGCAATAGTGCCGGGAGCATAGAGCCGGCACGGAGGGACCCATCGCTCGAATGCGACCCAGGACAAGAACAATAGCGGCGCTGTTCTGGCTGTTTCTGGCCAGTGCCGCGGATGCCCAGACGCTGCTCGTCGGCGTCGCGGCACCGCTATCGGGACCATCTGCCATTCTCGGCAAGCAGATCGAGGCCGGGACCGGCCTGGCGGCCGAAGCGAACGGCATCGAACTGAAGACGGTGGATGACGCCTGCACCGCCGATGGTGGCGCTGCCGCGGCCAGGGAATTCGCAGCCGCCAAGGTCAACATCGTGGTCGGCTTTCTCTGCACCGAAGCGATCGAAGCGGCGATGCCTATCCTCAAGGACGCCAACATTCCGGCCATCACCGTTGGCGTGCGAACCGAAAGTCTGACCGACCGCCGCGCCAAGACCGGCTGGCCGGTCTATCGCCTCGGGCCACGCGGCGACGATGAGCGCAACACCGTCGCCTCCGCCCTTACCCATCTGTGGCAGAACGAGCTGTTCGCCATCATCGACGACGGCACCATCTACGGCCGTGAGATCGCCGAGACGTTGCGGGCAGCGGCCGAACAGGCAGCGCTGAGGCCGGTATTCACAGACACGTTCCGGCCACAGCTCGACAACCAGATCGGCATGATCGGCCGGCTGAAGAAGGCCGGCGCGACGCATGTCTTTGCTGGCGGCGACGGCGACGACATCGCCATCATGGGCCGCGATGCCGCACAGCTTCAGGCTGGCATCGTCTTTGCCGGCGGCGAAAATCTCCGCACACCGCCGGGCGACGTGCCCTATGCCGTGGGCACGCTGATGATCGCACCGCCTGAATGGGCCGATGTCGCCGATCCAAAAGTGCTGGCGGCATTTGACGCTAGGAAGATCGTGCCCGACGGCTATGCGCTGCCCGCCTACGCCGCGGTCGAAATCGCCAAGGCGGCATCAAGCTTGTCCGAAAGCTCGGGCAAGCCATTGGCTGAAGCCCTGACCGGACAGGATTTCACCACGGCGATCGGGCCGATCCGCTTTGATGCCAAAGGCGACCTCAGCCAGAGCCCTTACCGCGTCTTCCGTTTCGACGGCACGCGCTTTGCGCCCTTGGAAAGCAACTGATGTTTCGCACCGGCCCACGCAACCTGATCACCGACGTTGCCGGCCTGCGCGTCGGCAATGCGTCCGACGCCAGCCTGAAGTCCGGCGTCACGACCGTGCTTTGCGACACGCCGACAGTGGCTGGCGTTCAGATCCTGGGCGGCGCGCCGGGCACGCGCGAGACAGACCTGCTCGAACCGCACAATTCGGTCGATGTGGTGCACGCCGTGGTGCTTTCAGGCGGTTCGGCTTTCGGCCTCGACGCGGCATCCGGCGTGCAGGCGGCGTTGCGCGAACGCGGCATCGGCATCGAGGTCGGTGGCTTTCGCGTGCCGATCGTGCCGTCGGCGATCCTGTTCGACCTGCGCAATGGCGGCGACAAGGATTGGGGCCGTTATCCGCCCTACCGTGAGCTTGGCTATGAGGCGGCGCAAACCGCCACCGCCGATTTCCAACTCGGCACGATCGGTGCCGGCACCGGTGCGCTGACCTCGGGGCTAAAGGGCGGCCTCGGCTCCGCCTCGACGCTGCTGGATAGCGGCGTCACCATCGGCGCGCTGGCCGCCGTCAATCCGACGGGCTCGGTAACCGTCAGCCGAACCCGCCATTTCTGGGCAGCACCGTTCGAGATCGGCGGCGAATTCGGCGGGCTTGGTTACCCCACGCCGATGCCGGACGATGCGAAACAGATTCTTTTGAAACACCGCAACAAGCATGTTGGCAGGCAGATGGAGACCGGCGGCAACACCACCATCGCCGTCATTGCCACCGATGCGGTGCTCACAAAAGCTGCCGCCAAGCGCCTGGCGATATCGGCGCATGACGGGTTCGTGCGCGCCATATGGCCGACGCACACACCGGCCGATGGCGATCTTGTGTTCGCGCTGGCGACCGGCACGAGCGGTATCGAACTCTCCGCCGATGCGGCAATCGATCTCTACGCCGCCGCCGGCGCCACCATGGCGCGCGCCATCAGTCGCGGCGTCTATGCGGCAACGCCTGCCGAAAACGATCTGTTTCCGGTCTGGTCGTCACGCCTGAGGTGAAGCGATCAATCAGACCCGATCGGACTTTTCTTCCTCGAACGTCACCGCAACATCGGAATTCGCCGACAGCCAGACCTTCTTCCCGTCGACTTCGGCAATCAGGCTCAGGGGAATATAGTGATGATGGCCCTTGTGAGCGCCCTCGCCGCTATCGGCCTTGGTCAGCTTGATGCGCTGGCCATCGACCTTGTCGACAGTGCCGACATGCACGCCGTCGGCGCCGACAACTTCCATATGCTCGCGAATTTTGCTGGTGCCGGTCATGGTGGTTCTCCATTGGGACTGCCGACCATAACAAATGACGGGCCGATTGGATGCATCGGCTTTCGCACCGCACGACGTTTTGATTTCGGCGTGCTAGGGGATTGAGACGATCACGGGGGTGAAGACCGATGCGAATGCTCTTTCTGTTTGCCGTTGGCCTGCTTGCACAGTTTGCCACCTCGATCGCGGCTCATGCCGGCGATGTCGCCGAACTTGAAATCCTCGGCTTCACCAAGGACGGCAGCGTCTTTGCTTTCGAGGAATATGGCGTGCAGGATGGATCGGGTTTTCCCTATGCCAACCGCTACTACATCGACACCAGCACCGACAGCTTTCTCAAGGGCACGCCGATCCGGGTCCGGCTTGAGGACGAGAATGCCAAACTGGATGCGGCGCGCCTTCAGGCCCGGCAAAAAGGCGAAGCCATTGTCAGTCAGGCCGAGCTGAGCGCCAATCGCGGCATCACCGCGGGTTTCAACCCGGTGACCGAGCTTTCGGCGGATCCGCACCGGATGGCGGTCAATCCGCGCCCGATCTTTTCGCCGGTCGACCCACCGCTCGAGTTCCGGCTCGACGAGATCGGCATGAACAACACCAAGGGCTGCGAGAGCCAGGGCGAGATCAACGGCTTCCGGCTGCTGCGCATCGAGGCGCAGGATGGTGGCACCACCAAGCTGCTGCACGAGGATAAGGCGATACCGAAAAGCCGGGGTTGCCCGAACGGCTACCGCATCGGCGCCGTGCAGACCTTTTCGATGGACAGTCTCAGCGCCTATGCCGTGCTGATCGCGGTGCGCCAGTACGGCATAGAAGGCCCGGACTTTCGCTGGATCGCGGTGACCGGCCGCCTGTGACACCGCTTGTCCCACCCGCCCCGCGCGATCGTTCGCTGAACCGCCTTCGCCGCGCTATACCGACGCCGCGCACTGCGTTTTATGGCGCCTTGCTATGGGCCACGACGATGGGCGCCAGTGCGCTCGTCACCCTGTTGTTGGACGACTGGGAGACGCCGGCGAAAATCCGCATTGTCACCGTACTGTTCGCGGTGGGAGCTGCGCTGGCCTTTCCTATCGGCCTGTTCGCGGCGCGGCTGGTTTCGCAGGGAAGACGCTGGGAAGTCGCCTTTGCCGCGGCCTTCGTGTGCCTAGCCGCGGCGACGATCGGCCTGACCGCCGGGCTGTTTGCCCTGCAGTACCGCTCCTACTATGCCGAGTGGCATGCGCCTGCTTTCACCCGCACCTGGGTCCTCCAGTTCGTCTTCACGACGTTGATTGCGCTTTATCAGTTCGTGGTGCTGGGCATCCGGCTCTATTTTCCAGTTGGTTTCATCGCTCTGTTTGCCGCGGGCGTCTGGTTTGCGCGCCAGCGGCGTTGAGCATTTTGCTCGCCTCTGTTAGGACGCGGGCAAACTTCTCGATATGTCAGGACTGACCGATGATCCCTCGCTATTCCCGGCCGGAAATGGTCGCCATCTGGTCGCCAGAAACCCGGTTCCGCATCTGGTTCGAGATCGAAGCCTATGCATGCGACGCGCTGGCCGAACTCGGCGTCATCCCCAGGGAAGCGGCAAAAACCATCTGGGAAAAGGGCGGGGCGGCAAAATTCGATGTCGAGGCGATCGACGAGATCGAGCGCGTTACCAAGCATGACGTGATCGCCTTCCTCACCCATCTTGCCGAATTCGTCGGGCCGGACGCCCGCTTCATCCATCAGGGCATGACCTCGTCCGACGTTCTCGACACCTGCTTTGCGGTGCAGCTTACCCGCGCCAGCGACATCCTGCTCGCCGACATCGATGGTCTGCTTGCAGCGCTCAAGCGCCGCGCCTTCGAGCACAAGGACACGGTCACCATCGGCCGCAGCCATGGCATCCATGCCGAGCCGACCACCTTCGGCGTCAAGCTGGCGCAGGCCTATGCCGAGTTCTCGCGCTGCCGCGAGCGGTTGGTGCACGCGCGGGAGGACATCGCCACCTGTGCGATCTCCGGGGCGGTCGGCACCTTCGCCAACATCGACCCCTATGTCGAGGAACATGTGGCGGCGAAGCTCGGCCTGAAGCCCGAGCCGGTTTCGACGCAAGTGATCCCGCGCGACCGTCACGCGATGTTCTTTGCCACGCTCGGCGTCATCGCCTCGTCGGTCGAGCGGCTGTCGATCGAGATCCGGCATTTGCAGCGCACCGAAGTGCTGGAAGCGGAAGAGTATTTTTCGCCGGGCCAGAAAGGCTCGTCGGCCATGCCGCACAAGCGCAACCCGGTGCTGACCGAGAACCTCACCGGCCTTGCCCGCATGGTGCGTTCGATGGCGCTGCCGGCGATGGAGAATGTGGCGCTCTGGCACGAGCGCGACATCTCGCACTCCTCGGTCGAGCGCATGATCGGCCCGGACGCCACCGTGACGCTCGATTTCGCGCTGTCACGGCTGACCGGCGTCATCGACAAGCTGCTCGTCTATCCCGACAACATGCTGAAGAACATGAACAAGTTCCGCGGCCTCGTGCATTCGCAGCGCGTCATGCTGGCGCTGACGCAGGCGGGCCTGTCGCGCGAAGACTCCTACCGGCTGGTGCAGCGCAACGCCATGAGAGTGTGGGAGCAAGGCGCTGATTTTCTTGAGGAATTACTGTCCGACAAGGAAGTGACCGCAGCGCTGCCGGAAGCCGAGATCCGCGAGAAATTCGACCTGGGCTATCACACCAAGCATGTCGACACGATCTTCAAGCGGGTGTTCGGATAGGATTTCCATGCGACTGGCTGTCCTTTCCGACATTCACGGGAATCTGCGCGCGCTTGAAGCGGTTCATGCGCGGATCAAGGACAATTCTCCCGACATCATCGTCAATCTGGGTGATTGTCTCTCCGGGCCGCTATGGCCGAAGAAACCGCGCAATATTTGATTGCACAGAACTGGCCGACCGTGCGCGGCAATCACGACCGTGTGCTGATCGAGCCGCCGGCTTCCGGGCTGGAAGACGTCGATGCCTTTACCCACCATTGCCTCTCCCAGACGTCATTGGCTTGGCTTTTGGCATTGCCGATTGCCCTGACGCTCGCCCCTGAAATTCTGCTCTGCCACGGCAGCCCCAGCGACGACGAGACGTTCCTGCTCGAGGAAGACGGCGGCAATCACTTCTATCCATCCAATCAAAAAGAAATCAGACACAAGCTCGGCAGCATCGATGCCGGGCTGACCTTGTGCGGCCACACCCATACGCCGCGCGTCGTGCGGCTTTCCGACCGCCAGACGATCCTAAATCCCGGCAGCGTCGGTGTTCAGGCGTTTCCCGGCCTTACCGTGACCGGCAGCCCGCATGCCCGCTACGCCCTCGCCACGCAAGCGCGGAGAATGGTCGTTCAGCCATCACGCGGTCAGTTATGACTGGGCCGAAGCATCCAGCCGCGCGACGGCGGCCGGCTTCGACAGTTGGGCACACGGATTGCTGACCGGTTACGCCGCCAGTTCTGTTTAAGAGCGCAGCGGGCGCTTAGCCGGCAGCGCCAGGCACGGTGCGGATCACCGTGCCCCACGGGTCTTCCCGCGTGGTTTCGGTGGATGCCTTGTCCGAACGCATCTCGACCCAGGCCAGACCTGACCGGGAGGGATCGCGGCGGCCTGCGCCTGAACTCTGCCAGGCGTTGGCGCCGATGTGGTGGTGATAGCCGCCCGACGACAGGAACACCGCCTGGCCGCCATATTTCGCCACCGTGTCGAAGCCGAATTCCTGGTTCCACCAGGCTTCGGCGTCTTCCGGCCTGCCGACACGCAGGTGGACATGGCCGACGATGCTGTTTTCCGGCGCGCCCTGCCAGCCGGCGTCACCCGCAGGCACTTCGGCAACGACGGACGGAATGTTCAGCCGCTCCGTTGCCATGGCAATCTTGTCGCCATTCCACTTCCAGTCCTGCGGGCGGCGGTCGGCATAGATCTCGATGCCATTGCCTTCGGGATCGGTCAGGTACAGAGCTTCGCTGACCAGATGGTCGGAAGCGCCCTCGATCGCGATCTTGTTCGATATAGCGTGGTTGATCCAGCGGCCGAGATCGGCGCGGCTGGGCAGCAGGAAGGCGGTGTGGAACAGCCCGGCGCTGCGCGGATCATCCGGCTTAGCTGAAGCGTCCTGCTCAAGCACCAACAAGGGACGGTTGGCGGCGCCCAGCGTGATCGAACCATCGGCACGGCTCAACTCCTGCAGACCGACAATTTCGCGGTAATATGCGGCAAGGCTTTCCGCGTCGCGCGCCTTCAGCCCGACGCGGGCAACGCTGACTGGGGTGGTGGCGGCAAAAGGCAACTCGCTCATCAAATGCTCCGTTCGACCGGCCTGCGATGAAGCTCCCAAAGCGAGAAGCCCCACTCCGCCGATCATTGTACGTCGTGTCAGTTCCAAAGTCAGGGTTCCCGCGCACGGCTGTTTCTTTTCCTGACCACAGATCGTCCATCGGCATCGTTCACACAAGACGCGAAGAAGCGAACATGGTGTTCACTATTGTGATCAAAAGTGGCGTTCCCGCCGGTTGCACGAAGCGATGCCGCTCGCTATCTCAGCGCCATGAAGGTCAGAGACGCAGATATCCTCATCGTGCCGGGCTACACCAATTCCGGCCCCGACCATTGGCAGAGCCGCTGGCAGTCGAAACTGTCGACGGCGCGCCGCGTCGAACAGGCCGAGTGGTCGAAGCCGGTTCGCGAGGACTGGACCGCGAGCGTCGCCAAGGCGGTCAACGAGGCCGAGCGGCCGGTCGTCCTGGTCGCGCATTCGCTCGGCGTCACCACTGCGGTGCAAGCCATTCCGCAATTCCGCAAGCCGATCGCCGGGGCCTTCTTCGTGGCACCTCCCGACGTCGCCAATCCCGAGATCAGGCCCAGGCACCTGATGACCTTCGGTCCCTACCCGCGTGAGCCGCTGCCCTTTCCCTCGATCGTGATCGCCAGCCGCAACGATCCGTTCTGCGCCTTCGATGTCGCCGAAGACATTGCCGGTGCATGGGGCTCACTATTCATCGATGCCGGCGAGACCGGTCATCTGAACGCGGATTCAGGCTTCGGGCCGTGGCCCGAAGGTTCAATGACCTTCGCCAAATTCCTGACGGATTTGAAACCCTGAGTTTCTTCAGGACCCAATCGAATCGCGGACGCTCTTGATCAGCGTTTTTGCGCCAAGCCCGATCAGCGAATGCTCGGAGCCCATGGCCAGCAGGCGATAGCCCATCGACACAACCCGGCCGGCAATTGCCGGCTCGACAACGTAGATCGCCGCATGTTTGCCGGCCTTGCGGGTGCGCTCGGCCACCGATGCCACCGTCTCCATCATGCTTTCCAGCGTCGAATTGACGGTCGCACCATTGCTCCAGGCGATCGAGAAATCCGATGGGCCGAGGAAGATGCCGTCGATGCCGGGCGTGTCGAGGATGCCGTCGAGCGCATCGAGGGCCGGACGCGTCTCGACCATGGCGAAGGCCATGGTGCGTTGGTTGGTGTCGCGCAGCCACTCGGCCTGGTCGCCCTTGCCGTGGCGTGGAAAAGCGTAGGTCGGACCCCAGGAGCGCTCGCCGAGTGGCGGGTATTTCATGGCGGCGGCGAACAATTTTGCATCGGCAACCGAATTCACCATCGGCGCGATGACCGCCTCGGCGCCGAAATCGAGCGCGCGGCTTGCCATGTCGAAACGGCCAACGGGAATGCGCACCAGCGCCGGCTTGCCGGCGGCGAGCACCGGCACCAGGCCACGCAGCACGCTGTCTTCGTGATGGCCGCCATGCTGCATGTCGAGCGTGACGGCATCAAAGTCCTGCTTGGCGACGATCTCGACGGTCAAGGCATCCGGCACGCCGGACCATGCGGTGAACAACGTTTCATCGGCCGCGAGGCGGGACTTCAGGGACATGGGTACTTTCCTTGTTAACTCCGGCAGTTTCAGCCGGAAATCGTGACAAAGGCAAAGAAAAACCGCCCGGATAGGCCGGGCGGTCGATTGGTCCAGCGTATGGCCGCGGGATCAGCGCATGGCCGGGATCAGGTGTTCTTGATCTGCTCGATCGCCTGCGCCATCAGTTCGTCCATGGTGCGGCGGATCTGGTGGTCCGACTGCTCGACGCCGGCCGCGTCGAAATCCCCGCGGATTTTGCGGAACACGTCGTGGTCGCCGGCTTCCTCGATGTCGGAGATAACCACTTCCTTGGCATAGGCGTCGGCATCAGCGCCGGACTTTCCGAGCTTTTCGGCGGCCCACAGGCCGAGCGCCTTGTTGCGGCGTGCCGAGGCCTTGAACCGAAGCTCCTCGTCGAATGCGAATTTACGCTCAAAGCCCTCTTCGCGGTCTTTCATGCTGCTCATGGCGTCCCTCCGGTCAAATTCGATTCGTTGGCGGTGAATATGTGCGTTGCCAAAGCACAAACCAAAAGGTCGCGGGCCGGTCAATACGCTTCATCGCATGCTGCGCTGCGGCATTTCAGTCCCGAAAGCGGTTGATTGGAAGGATTTGCCGATTGAGCAAACGATGTGATTGGGATAGACCCGGCATTGAACCCTACCGTAGCCGCACTATTTCAGGCAGACGGACAGGAAATGGTCTGATACCGCCCTGTCCGGAACCCCAGAGAAAAATCCAGATGAAAAATCGCCGCCGCATTTATGAAGGCAAGGCCAAGATACTCTATGAGGGACCCGAACCGGGCACGCTTATCCAGTTCTTCAAGGATGACGCCACCGCGTTCAACAAGAAGAAGCATGAAGTCATCGACGGCAAGGGCGTCCTCAACAACCGCATTTCCGAGTACATCTTCAACCATTTGAACCGCATGGGCATTCCGACCCATTTCATCCGCCGGCTGAACATGCGCGAGCAGCTGATCAAGGAAGTCGAGATCATTCCGCTCGAAGTGGTGGTGCGCAATGTCGCCGCCGGCTCGTTGTCCAAGCGGCTCGGCATCGAGGAAGGCACCGTTCTGCCGCGCTCGATCATCGAGTTCTATTACAAGGCCGACGCACTCGACGATCCGATGGTGTCGGAAGAGCACATCACCGCGTTCGGCTGGGCGAGCCCGCAGGAAATCGACGACGTCATGGCGCTGGCCATCCGCGTCAACGACTTCCTCTCCGGCTTGTTCATGGGCGTCGGCATCCAGCTTGTCGACTTCAAGATCGAATGCGGCCGGCTGTTCGAGGGCGACATGATGCGCATTGTCGTCGCCGACGAGATCTCGCCGGATTCCTGCCGCCTGTGGGACGTGGCGACACAGGACAAGCTCGACAAGGACCGTTTCCGCCGCGACATGGGCGGCCTCGTCGAAGCCTACCAGGAAGTCGCACGCCGCCTCGGCATCATGAACGAGAACGAGCCGCCGCGCCCGACCGGCCCGGTGCTTGTCGCCTCGACCGACGGCCTCAAAGGCAAGCCGCACTGATCGCGGCTTGCGAACTGATAGTCCGAACAGGAGCATGTCCAGCGTGATCAAGGCCCGCATTACCGTCACCCTCAAGAACGGCGTGCTCGACCCGCAAGGCAAGGCGATCGAACACGCGCTGTCCGGCCTGGGGTTCGATGGCGTGGGCCTTGTCCGGCAGGGCAAGGTGTTCGACGTCCAACTGGCGGAAAGCGACAAGGCCAAGGCCGAGGCCGACCTCAAAGCCATGTGCGACAAGCTGCTGGCGAATACGGTGATTGAGAATTACGCGGTGGAGATCGCCTAAATTGAAATCAGCCGTCGTCCTCCTGCCCGGCCTCAATCGCGACCGCGACATGATCGCAGCGTTGACCAAGATTTCGGGAACACCGCCAATCACCGTCTGGCAGACCGACACCGAAATCCCCGATGTCGACCTGATCGCCATTCCAGGCGGCTTTTCCTTCGGCGACTATCTGCGCTGCGGCGCGATCGCGGCGCGCATGCCGGTCATGCGGGCTGTGGCCGAAAAAGCGGCCGCCGGCGTTACGGTCATCGGCGTCTGCAACGGTTTCCAGATCCTGGTCGAGGCCGGCCTGTTGCCGGGCGCCTTGATGCGCAACACCTCGCTGAAATTCGTCTGCCGGCAGGTGAAGCTCGAGATCACCAATGCCAACACCATGTTCACCCGCCGCTATCAGCCGGGCCAGATCATCCGCTCGCCGGTCGCGCATCATGACGGCAATTATTTCGCCGATGCCGACACGCTTGCCCGCCTCGAAGGCGAAGGCCAAGTGGTGTTCCGCTATGCCGAGGGCACCAACCCCAATGGCTCGATCAACGACATTGCCGGCATCGTCAACAGCCAAGGCAATGTGCTCGGGCTGATGCCGCACCCGGAAAACCTGATCGAAGCAGCCCATGGCGGCACCGACGGCCGCGGACTGTTCGAGAGCGCCCTCGGCATCGCCGCCTGACGATATCGAAGCGAACAGCTTGAAAACAGCCGGACATTCCTGTCTCTTTGGAGCAAGTCTGGTTCATTGGGGAGAGAGACGGTCATGAAACTCTATTCGCGGCCGTTGTCGCCCTACTCGTCGATCGTGCGGGCACTGGCCTACATCAAGGACGTACCACTCAAGATCATCGCGCCGCCGCCCGGTTTCCCCATCCCGGAAGAGTTTCGCGCCATCTCACCGATGAACCGGATTCCGGTTCTGATCACCGGCTCGGGCGAAACCATCGTCGAATCGGTGGTCATCGCCGAATATCTCGAGGAACGGTTCCCGGAACCGGCGCTGCTGCCGCCCGATTCCAAGGACCGCGCGCTGGTGCGTATGTTCGCCCGCATCACCGATCTCGATGTGCTGACACCGATGATGAAGCTTTTCGAGCTTCATTCCGTGCCGAAGCGAAACAATGCCGAGATCGACGCCCAGTTTGCCCGCCTACATCATGGACTGGCGGCGATCGAGGCCCGCATGGCGCAAGGGCCCTTCGCACTCGGCGACGACATTAGTTTCGCCGATGCCTGGCTGACGCCGACGCGGTTCATCTTCAACAATTTCCGGGCCATGACGGGACGCCACGACCTGCTCGACGCCTATCCCAAATTCGACGCCTACCAGCAGATCGCCTCGCAACACCCGGCATTGTCGAGGGTGTGGGGCGAGATGACCGATGGTTTGAAGATTTTTCTGTCCGAGCTTGAGATGGGTGCCGCTTGATTAAGTCGAAGACGATCGCGCTGGTCGCCGCGGCGGGCTTTGTGCTGGCATCTTGCCAGTCGACGCCAAAGAGCACGCCTGTTCCCTCAGGCAAAAGTGCTGCGCTGCTGGCCATGGAACAAGTGGCGATCGCTGCCCACAAATGCTGGATCGCCAGCAAGGACCCAGCCTTCAAACCGTACCAGATGGCCAATGAGCTGAATTCGTTCAGCGGCACGCCGCGTTTCCTGCTGGTGCCGGCCAAGCATTATGGCGGCAAACCTTTGCTGGTCGTGCAGGCGCAAGGCAATTCTAGCCGTGTCGACGTCTTCGGACCGCTGATGAACGATCCGCTCGGCGCCCGCATCGGCTCGGACATCGCTCGTTGGCAGACCGGCAACCCGGCCTGCGCCGCGACGGCCTAGCCCATGGGCCGCTTTCTGCAGATTGTGGGGCTGGTCATCGGTCTGGCCGGGCTCATCCTGCAGTTCTGCATCAGCATTCCGGCATCGATGGAAGCAGGCCGCAGCCTGCTTGGCTCCGTCATTTTCGTCTTCAGCTTCTTCACCATCTTGACCAACATCGGCGCGGTGCTGGTGTACACGTCGCTGCTGTCACCCACCTTCTATGCCTGGCTGCCGGCCTTTGGAGGCGCGCGGGTGCGGGCCGGCGTTGCCGCTTCGATCGCGCTGGTTTTTATCATCTATGCAACGGTCCTGGCACAACTCTGGCAGCCGCAGGGGCTGTTCCTGCTCTGCGACGTCCTGCTGCATTATGTGACGCCGGTGCTCTTCGTGCTGTGGTGGTTGATATCGGGCGCTGACGGCAGGACGCGCTGGAGCGACATTTCCTGGTGGATGCTCTATCCCGTCGCCTATCTGATCTATGCGCTGGTACGGGCACCGCTTGCCGGCGAGGTGCCCTATCCCTTCCTTGACGTCGCCAAGAACGGTGCGCCCAGCGTTGCCATGTCGGCGCTGGCCATCACCGGACTTTTTCTCGTGCTGTGCGTGGTCGCCGTCCTTGCGGACCATGGCATTGCACGCATCAGGGCATCAAAACTCCGCTAGCTTTCAGTCCCAGAACGGCCTGATGCCCTCACGGTGGGCATCGCAGCGCGAGACGCCGATATCCTTGAGCTGATCATCGGTCATTTCCAGCAGCGCCAGCCGGCTGCGGCGGCGATCCAGCAGGCTGTCGATCCATCTCGCCAGCGATCTGACCAGACGCACCAGACGGCTGACAAAGCCGCTCCGGTCCGATGGACGTGTCGTTTGGCCCGATAACTCGGCGCTCGAATGACGGATTGTGGCGATTGTATTCATTTTCTTTCTGCCAGAATTCCAAATTGTACCCTTTTTGGCACGTAGCTGATATGCATTGACTCATGTATGGGTGCAATATAGAAAATTGTCACCATGACAAATTGGCTCCCCGACCTCACCACCGGCTCCGGACCGCTGTATCAGCGGCTTGCGGATTCCATCGAAACGGACATCGACCGGGGGGTGATCGATGCCGGCGCAAAGCTGCCGCCGCAACGCGACCTCGCCTACGACATCGGCACCACCGTCGGCACGGTCGGGCGGGCCTATCAATTGCTGCGCGAGCGTGGGCTGGTGAGCGGCGAAGTCGGGCGTGGAACCTATGTGCTCGGCCAGCGCGCGAAGCCGGATTTTCCGGCTCCGGACGTCGGCGGCGAAGGCACACGCTATATCGATGCGCCTAAAGGCAAGCTGCGTTTCGACAGCACCGCAGCACCCGATATCGGCCAGGGCGACATCGTCGCCGGTGTCCTGTCGCGCACGGCGCAGGACCATCCACACGAGATTTCAAGCTACACGCGGGATTTTCCCGACCGCTGGTACGAAGCCGGCGCCCGCTGGTTGGCGCGCAATTCGTTTCGTCCGAGTGCCGACACCATCGTTCCCACGCTCGGCACCCATGCGGCGGTGATGGCGGCAATCGCGGCGCTCACCATGCCTGGCGACTATGTTGCCTTCGAGCACCTCACCTACTCGCAGATTTCCCGCAGTGCCGGCCTGATCGGCAGGCGCACCGCGCTGGTGGCATCGGACGAGGAAGGCATCGATCCGCAGGATTTCGAGCGCGTCTGCGCGCAAAAGCATCCCAAGATGATCTTCCTGATGCCGACTGCGCAGAATCCGACGCTGGCCACCTTGTCGGCGGCGCGCCGCGAGGCGATCGCCCATGTCGCACGCGAATACAACGTCGTCCTCATCGAGGACGACCTCTATGGCAATCTGACCGATGATCCGACACCATTGCTGGCCGAGTATGCGCCTGAACGCACCATTGTCGCGGGCGGCCTGTCGAAGTCGGTCGCAGCCGGTGTACGCGGCGGCTGGCTTTCTTGCCCGCCCGCCTACCGCCACCGCATCCGTGTCGCCCACAAGATGATGACCGGCGGCATGCCTTTCCTGCTGGCGGAGGTGAATACAAGGCTGGTGCTGTCAGGTCAGGCGGATGAGATACGCAAGCGCAGCATCGCCGAAATCGGCGCCCGCATCGCCATCGTGCGCGAGACTTTGGCCGGCTTCGCATTCAAGTCGCATGACAGGGTGCCCTTTGTCTGGCTGACCCTGCCCGACCCCTGGCTTTCCGGCACCTTCAAGAACGCCTGCCTTGAGCACGGCGTGCTGATCGACGACGAGGACGAATTCAAGGCCGGACGCTCCGAGCAGGTTTTCCATGGCGTCCGCTTTGGCGTTTCGCAGCCGAGACAGCGCGAGGACATAGCCGAAGGCGTCGCGGTAATCCGGCGACTTCTCGATGAAGGCCGCGCCGGCTACGACAGCTTCTCCTGACACTGCGTGGCCTTGTCCGGTTTTCCGTCGTTTTTCGTCAATCCATGGGTGTATCGGCCGCAAGGCTTGCGATAAGACGGGACTCAAAATCCCAACGTCCCGGATATAAATCGCCGCCCATGACCATTTCCAATTCCGTGCCGATCACCCCTGAGCTCATTGCCTCACACGGGCTCAAGCCCGACGAGTATCAGCGCATCCTCGATCTTGTCGGGCGCGAGCCGAGCTTCACCGAACTCGGCATCTTCTCGGCGATGTGGAATGAGCACTGCTCCTACAAATCCTCGAAGAAGTGGCTGCGCACGCTGCCAACCACCGGTCCGCAAGTCATCCAGGGGCCGGGCGAGAATGCCGGCGTGGTCGACATCGGCGACGGCGACTGCGTCGTCTTCAAGATGGAGAGCCATAACCACCCGTCCTATATCGAGCCTTACCAGGGCGCGGCGACCGGCGTCGGCGGCATATTGCGCGACGTCTTCACCATGGGCGCGCGGCCGATCGCGGCGATGAATGCGCTGCGCTTCGGCTCGCCTGACCATCCCAAGACCCGGCATCTCGTTTCAGGCGTGGTTTCCGGCGTCGGCGGCTATGGCAACGCTTTCGGCGTGCCGACAGTCGGTGGCGAGGTCAATTTCGACGCCCGCTACAATGGCAACATCCTGGTCAACGCCTTTGCGGCGGGCCTTGCCAAGACCGATGCGATCTTCCTGTCGGAAGCCAAGGGCGTCGGCCTGCCGGTCGTCTATCTCGGCGCCAAGACCGGCCGCGACGGCGTCGGCGGCGCCACCATGGCGTCGGCTGAATTCGACGACAAGATCGATGAGAAGCGCCCGACAGTGCAGGTCGGCGATCCCTTCACCGAAAAGTGCCTGCTGGAAGCCAGCCTCGAACTGATGGCCTCGGGCGCCGTCATCGCCATCCAGGACATGGGTGCCGCCGGCCTCACCTGCTCGGCGGTCGAAATGGGCGCCAAGGGCGACCTCGGAATCGAGCTCGATCTCGACAAGGTTCCGGTGCGCGAAGAGCGCATGAGCGCCTACGAGATGATGCTGTCGGAAAGCCAGGAGCGCATGCTGATGGTGCTGCGCCCGGAAAAGGAAAAGGAAGCCGAGGCGATCTTCCACAAATGGGGGCTCGATTTCGCCATCGTCGGCAAGACCACCGACGATCTGCGCTTCCGCGTTCTGCACCAGGGCGACGAGGTCGCCAACCTGCCGATCAAGGATCTTGGCGACAAGGCTCCGGAATATGATCGGCCGTGGACCGAACCGAAGAAGCCGGCGCCGCTGGCCGCCAATGACATTCCGCAAGCCGACGTTGCCGACGCGCTGCTGAAGCTGCTCGGCGGGCCGGACCTTTCGTCGCGGCGTTGGGTGTGGGAACAGTATGACACGTTGATCCAGGGCAATTCGCTGCAGCTTCCAGGCGGCGATGCCGGCGTGGTCCGGGTCGAAGGCCATGCGACCAAGGCGCTCGCCTTCTCGTCCGACGTGACGCCGCGCTATTGCGAGGCCGACCCTTATGAGGGCGGCAAGCAGGCGGTGGCCGAATGCTGGCGCAACTTGACCGCCACCGGCGCTCTGCCGCTGGCCGCCACCGACAACCTCAATTTCGGCAACCCGGAACGGCCCGAGATCATGGGCCAGCTGGTCGGCGCGGTGAAAGGCATAGGCGACGCCTGCCGTGCGCTTGGCTTCCCTATCGTCTCCGGCAATGTCTCGCTCTACAACGAGACCAACGGCCAGGGCATCCTGCCAACCCCGACTATCGGCGGCGTCGGGCTGATCGCCGACTGGTCGAAGATGGTGCGGACCGGCTTTGCGGCCGAGGGCCAGATGATCCTGCTGGTCGGCGCGCCGGCCTCCTGGGGAACGCATCTCGGTCAATCGGTCTATTTCAGGGACATACACGGCCGCACGGATGGCCCGCCGCCGCCGGTCGACCTCGATCACGAAAAGCGCGTCGGCGACCATGTGCGCGCGCTCATCGCATCCGGTGTCGTCACGGCGGCGCACGACGTTTCCGATGGCGGTGTCGCCGTTGCACTTGCCGAAATGGCGATGGCGTCCGGTATCGGCGCCACCGTTCCCGGGCTTGTCGGCACCGACCCGATCCCGGTCTGGTTCGGCGAGGATCAGGGCCGTTATCTCCTGACGCTGTCGATCGATCCGCATGGTGACGAATGGGACGCCATTCGCAAGCAGCAGGGCGAACTCGGCATCTTCGCGCCGTGGATCGGCTCGACCGGGGGCAACGCGCTGAAGCTTGGCGACGCCAGGGCAATCCCGGTCAGCGAACTCTCCGCGGCGCACGAAGGCTGGTTCCCCCGCTTCATGGACCAGGCCAGTTGACGAGAGCATGATCCCGAAAAGTGGGAACGGTTTTTCGGGAAACTCATGATCAATCACAGGAAACTGGCTGCCCGGGCGCTGCTTGCAGTCGTCTTCTGGCCGTCGTTGTTCTTCTTCTGGTTCCTGGGACCGTTCGTCTTTTTCCTGCTGTCGACAACCTCAAGCGAGGTGTGCATGCGGCTGGAAACGCGCGCGGAGTTCCTTGCCGCGGCCAATGGCGCCATCCCCATGCTCATCGCGCAGAATCTCATCTACGCGGTCCCGATCGTCTGCCTGGTTCTGTGGGACCGCCTGGCGCCGGATCCGGCACGGGCAAGGCACATTGTCACCTGCATCAAGCTTTTTGCCAGCGCGGTGGTCGTAGGCGCGTTGTGGGAGTACGGCTCGTCGTTGACCTGCGACGGCTACGGCCAGGCGTTCTTCTCGCCGGCTTGGCAAATGACGAGCTATCTTCCCATTGTCAGCCTCGTGCTCAACGTGCCGCTCTACGTGCTGGCCTTCAGCCTTGGCCGCGCCTTCTCGACACGCGAGGACATTGCCGAGGATGAAGCAAGCCCACCGGTCTAGTCTTTCTCTGAAGCCATCGAACCGTCTTGCCGTTGGTGGGACAGAACGGCTTCAATCCGGACCGGAAAGGCTTTAGGCTCGCCCGACTCTCATCTTATGGCCGGCTGCCGGCCGCTCGAAACAGGATTTTGCCATGGCAATGGATGCCCACGACATCGAAAAACTGATCAAGGACGGCATTCCGGACGCCAAGGTGACGATCCGCGATCTTGCCGGCGACGGCGACCATTATGCGGCCGAGGTGGTGGCCGAGAGCTTTCGAGGGAAAAGCCGCGTGCAGCAGCACCAGATGGTCTATGACGCGCTGAAAGGAAATATGGGCGGCGTGCTGCATGCGCTGGCCTTGCAGACCAGCGTTCCGGACTGACCCTTAGCGCTTGGCCCAACACGGCTCATCCTTTGCGCCATTTCAGCCACGGCACGGCTAACGTCTTGTTTCGAGCAATCGTTGGGTTTATTTGAAGGGATATGTTTCGAGCCTGACTCCCACAGGCGGGAAAGGATTTTCCATGAGCGGTATCAACGACTACATCGACAATGAAGTGAAGGGCAACGACGTCGTCCTTTTCATGAAGGGCACGCCCGGTTTCCCGCAATGCGGATTTTCCGGCCAGGTCGTCCAGATCCTCGACTATATCGGCGCCGACTACAAAGGCGTGAACGTTCTGGACTCGGCTGAACTGCGCCAAGGCATCAAGGAATACTCCAACTGGCCGACGATCCCTCAGCTCTACGTCAAGGGCGAATTCGTCGGCGGCTGCGATATCATCCGCGAGATGTTCCAGGCCGGTGAGTTGCAGACGTTCCTGGTCGAGAAGGGCGTCAGCGTCAAAGGCGCCGCCTGATTTCTGTTTTGTGCATATTGCCATCCGAAGGTTGATTTTGATTTTCGGGGTCATGCACAAAGGCGTCGGGGGCAGCTCGGCAATTTTCATGTCCTGAACCCAGGACCAAGACGAGCCAATGCGCCGGCCCGCCGGCGCATTTTCGTTTGAAAGATCGGACTTGCCGTGGACCAGTCAAAACCAGAGCCGCAATCGGCAAGCAAACTGCCCATTCCGCGCTGGGAGTTCATCGCCCTGTGCGCGGCGCTGATGGCGCTGAACTCGCTGGCCATCGATATCATGCTGCCGGCGCTGCAGCAGATCGGCGCCTCGCTCGGCGTCGAAAATGAAAACCACCGGCAGTACGTCATAACGGCCTACATTCTGGGCTTCGGCGGCGGACAGTTGTTCTTCGGGCCGATCTCGGATCGCTTCGGGCGTCGCGCACCGCTGGTCGCCGGGCTGGTGATTTATGTCGCCGCGGCGGCGGCTGCCGCCATTGCGCCAAGCTTTGAAACACTTCTGCTGTGCCGGGCCGTGCAAGGCATCGGTGCGGCCGCCACCCGCGTCATCGCCGTCTCGATCGTGCGCGATACGTTCGACGGCCGGCGCATGGCCGAGGTGATGTCGCTGATCTTCATGGTGTTCATGGCGATACCGGTCATTGCTCCCGGCATCGGCCAGTTCATCATGCTGTTTGCGACCTGGCATTGGATCTTCGTCACCATGGCCGTCGGTGCGCTCCTCGTCTCGGCCTGGTCGCTGCTGCGCCTTCCTGAAACGCTGCATCCCGAACATCGCCGGCCGCTGACCGTGAACTCGATTGTCGGCGGGTTTCGCATCGTGCTCACCAACCGCATTGCGATCTGCTATGCCTTCGCCAGCACCTTCATCTTCGGCGCCATGTTCGGCTTCATCGCTTCGGCGCAGCAGATCTATGTGGACATCTTCCATGTCGGCGAGATGTTCCCGGTCATCTTCGCCGGGGTTGCGGGCGTGCTCGCCTTCTCCAACTTTCTGAATTCGCGCCTTGTCGGCCGCATCGGCATGCGCCGCCTGTCGCAGAGCGCGTTGCTGCTGTTCCTGGTCATCAGCCTTGCCTGGCTGGTCGTTTCGCTGGAAATGAAGATGCCGCTCTGGCTGTTCATCACCTTCTTTGCCTGTGCCATGCTTCCGTTCGGTGCGCTCGGCGCGAACTTCAACGCGCTGGCCATGGAACCGCTCGGACAACTGGCCGGCACGGCGTCGTCGATCCTCGGTTTCATGCAGACGTTTCTCGGCGGCATTCTCGGCACGCTGATCGGCCAGGCCTTCAACGGCACGGTGACGCCGCTGGCCGCCGGCTTCTGCAGTGTCTCGGTCGCGGCGCTGCTGATGATCTTCATCGCCGAGCGCGGCAAGATGTTCCAGCCACAGAACCCGCCCGTTTCAGGGCACATCACCGACTTGCATTAGGACGCACCTTCAAGAGTTGCCGTGAACCGAGGGGCAAGCATGCGCCCTGCGATTGCTTCACCCATGCTGTCCGAAAAAGGCAATGGCAGAGCGTCATCAAGTGCCCTGAGGATGGATGCCACGAAGGCCCTGCTGCGCTGGGCATCGGTTCCCAGATCGGAATATGTGGCGCGAGGTTTGCCAATCAGTGTGCCGTTGCGGCGAAGCGAGAACCGCAGTGTCAGGGACATGCCCGCGGTTCCGGGTGGCGGTTTCCAGCAGGCATAGATAGCGTCCGACATCTCCCTTATCGTATCGACGGGATCGGAACTGCGACAGCTGCGCTCTTGCGATCTTGCTTCCTGGGAACTGGCAAACAGAGCGGCGGCAAGAGCCGTGGCGACAAATGCGAACCGAGGTTTCATTCGAGAGCCTCCGGATTTGCGTGAAATTGCACCGCTCCTTCGGCTAACGCAGCAATTAATCCTGTGCCGCCCAGAGTTCGCGGCGCAATTCGTGCCAGCTTTCGCGATCGGGCGCGACAAGCAGGCCGCCGCCGAGATGCGAGGGCAGATAGGTGCTGCCGTCGAAGCGCGCCGCGTGGCCGCCGGCCTCGGCATGGATCAGCACGCCGGCCAGATGATCCCACGGCATCAGCTTGTTGTAGACGACGAAGTGGGCATGGCCGCTCGCCAACAGGCGGTATTCGTGCGCGGCGCAGCGATAGGCGAATTGCGACAGGATCTTCGTCTGGTTGCGCGCCAGCCGCGACCGCTCCGGCTCGAACATATATTGCCAGGAGACGGAGCCGGTCATCTGCGCGATCGGCGCAGGTGCCGCGACATGCACCTTCTCCAGGCTGCCATGCGCATGCCGGATATGGCTGCCAGCGCCCCTGGCACTGATCAGCCAGTCCTTGCCGACGGGATCGTGGATGATGCCGGCAACCGTCTCGCCCTGGACCACGACCGCCAGCATGACGCCGAACAGCGGCACGCCGGAGGCGAAGTTGAAAGTGCCGTCGACCGGATCGATGACGAAGGCCAGATCGGCATCGCCCAGACCATCGAGCAGTGCCGGATTGTCGGAACAGGCCTCCTCGCCGACGATCATCGCCTGGGGATAGCGCTCGCGCAGCCGCGCGGCGATCAGCCGCTCGGCATTGACGTCGGCTTCGGTCACAAGGTCGGCAGCCGACGTCTTCTGGCGGATGTCGCCCTCACCAAGCCGGCGAAAGCGCGGCATGATCTCGGTCAGCGCCGCCTCGGCCAGAATGCCGGCCAGCCAGTCGATCGCGGTGTCGTCAAATGTCATCGGAAATATCTTGCCTTGTGCTGAGGGTCTCATTGAGCGCAGCGAAGTCGAACAGCTTTCTGTCGAGCAGATGCGATGGCCTGCTGTTCGACAGCGCGCGCAGCATCGTATCCTTGCGGCCTGGCATGCGCTTTTCCAGGTCCTCGAGCATCGCCTTCATGGCGTTGCGCTGAAGACCTTCCTGGCTGCCGCAGAGATCGCAGGGAATGATCGGGAAATGCATGGCGGCGGCGAATTTTTCCAGATCGGCCTCGGCGCAGTAGCTCAATGGCCGCAGCACCATGACGTCGCCGTCGTCGTTGAGCAGTTTTGGCGGCATAGCGGCGAGACGGCCGCCATGGAACAGGTTCATGAAGAAGGTTTCGAGAATGTCCTCACGATGGTGACCGAGCACAAGCGCCGAGCACCCCTCCTCGCGCGCAATGCGGTAGAGATGGCCGCGCCTGAGGCGAGAGCAGAGCGAGCAATAGGTGCTGCCCGCAGGCAGCTTGTCGGTGACGACGGAATAGGTGTCCTGATACTCGATGCGATGCGGGATGGCGTATCTGTCGAGATAGTCCGGCAGGATATGTTTGGGGAAATTGGGCTGGCCCTGATCGAGATTGCAGGCCAGAAGATCGACCGGCAAGAGCCCGCGCCATTTGAGGTCGAGCAGCACCGCGAGCAGGCCGTAGGAATCCTTGCCGCCAGACAGGGCAACGAGCCAGCGCTGGCCGGGCTTGACCATCGAGAAATCCTCGATCGCCTGCCGGGTCAGCCGCAGCAGCCGCTTGCGCAATTTGTTGAATTCGACCGAGGACGGCACGTCGGCGAACAGCGGATGGAAGCCGCCTTCGCTGTCGGCGATCGGTTCGATGTCTGGAAGCATGTTCATGGCATGTCGCTTTCAGTGGCCCAGAGCGCCGGATTAGCGGACATGACCGACAAAGAAAAGGCCGCCTCGACGGGCGGCCTTTGCTTGGTATCGCAGAACGCGCTCGTTTTAGCGCGAATAGAATTCGACGACCAGGTTCGGTTCCATCTGCACGGCGAACGGAACGTCCGCAAGGCCAGGGATGCGCGAGAAGGTCGCGACCATCTTGTTGTGATCGGCTTCGATGTAGTCCGGCACGTCGCGCTCGGCGAGACCGACCGCTTCCAGAACGATGACCAGCTGCTTGGACTTTTCGCGCACTTCGACCACATCGCCCGGCTTGCAGCGATACGAGCCGATATTGACACGCTTGCCGTTGACGTTGACGTGGCCGTGGTTGACGAACTGACGGGCGGCGAAAATGGTCGGCACGAACTTGGCGCGGTAGACGACCGCGTCGAGACGCGATTCGAGCAGGCCGATCAGGTTCTCCGAGGTGTCGCCCTTGCGGCGGTCAGCCTCTTCATAGACCTTGCGGAACTGCTTTTCCGAAACATCGCCATAGTGACCCTTCAGCTTCTGCTTGGCGCGCAGCTGCAGGCCGAAATCGGAAAGCTTGCCCTTGCGGCGCTGGCCATGCTGGCCAGGACCGTATTCACGCTTGTTGACCGGGGACTTCGGGCGGCCCCAGATATTTTCGCCGAGACGGCGGTCGATCTTGTACTTCGCGGATTCGCGCTTGCTCATCGCATTCCCTTTTCAAAACAATACACCCGGAACCTCATGGTCCGGGTGAAGGAAACGCGCCCTCCTCTGGCCTCCGTTTTCGAGACCTGACAGGGTTTTCCCACGCAACGCGGCGGAAAACCCACGGGACACGTCAGTTCAAACAAGATAGTAGAATTGGATTTCCACGCATCTTGCGCACATAAAGAAAACCACCGGGCATTGCGGCCCGGTGTTGGCGCGCTGATTAAACGGAGATTTAACCGGTGTCAAGCTTGTGGCTGGCGTAGGCCATGGCGACGATATAGCGTCTCTGGGTTGAGTACAGTGCCGGATGTGGCGGGAGGTTGCGCCAGCGGCATCAGGAAGGGACCGGAGCAGAGGAGCTAAATTCGCATGAAGAAATTCTTCCTTACCCTGACAGGAGCCGCTGTGTTGGCGGGATCCATGGCGGTCCTGACACCGGAGCCGGCGGAGGCCAGGCATTGGCAAGGACACCGGCATCACCAGGCTTGCCGCATCGTGATCAAGAAGAAGGTTATCTGGCGGCACGGCCACAAGAAGGTCATACGCTACAAGATCAAGCGCTGCAGCGGGCGCTGGTAGGCTCCTATCCGGTCTCAGGCGGCCGATATTATTTCAAAGCCCGCGGTTTTGGCCGCGGGCTCTTTGATTCCGGATGCTTAACCCTTAGTCTTTCGACTTCTTCTCCGGCAGGCCCTTGCGCTTCGTCTCGGCGAATTCCTCGAGCTGCTTTTCGCTCATCGATTCGTACATTCCCTTGGAAGCGCCCTGGAGTTCGCTCTTCTTGGTCTCGCCGCGCTTGGCCGACAGAGCCGCGCCGGCGGCTTTCTGCTGGGCTTTCGAGGTGGCTGGCATGGCTCTTTCTCCCGTTAGAATCTGGAGAAAAACGCAACGACTGCCGTGATGTTCCGCTTCGGAATCACGACATCGCCAGCCCGAAGCCCTGTATTAGGCGACGGGTCGGAAAATCGGCTCTTTTCGATGTGAAGACGGCAAGGTCGGGGCCTTCAGGCAGCATCTCGCCACGACCGCTCGGATCGATGTCGGCGAGAAGCGACAGCGCCCGGCGCGCGATCGCTTCAGCGGGGTCGAGCCAATCGACCGGCCAGGGCGCCGTCTTGCGCATGCGATTGGCCAGAAAGGGGTAGTGTGTGCAGGCGAGCACGACGATATCCGTACGCAGCGCATCATGTTCGACGAAGCACGGCGTAATCTCGGTGCGCACGGCTTCTTCATCGACGAAGCCCTCACGCATGTAGATCTCAGCCAGTCCCGCCAGCCTGTCGCTGCCGACCAGGCGGACATGGCATTTCTGCGCCCATTTGCTGATCAGGTCGCGCGTGTATTGGCGCTTGACGGTGCCAGGCGTCGCCAGCACCGAAACCAGCCCTGAGCGCGTGCGTTCCGCCGCCGGCTTGATCGCAGGCACCATGCCGACGAAAGGATGCTCGGGAAATCTATCGCGCAGCGCATCGATCACCAACGTCGAGGCGGTGTTGCAGGCGATGACGGAAATGGCCGGCGCAAACCGCTCAAGCAGTTTGCCGAACAATTCGAGGATATGCGCCCTCAGCGCCGGCTCTTCCCAAGCGCCGTAGGGAAACGCAGCGTCGTCGGCGACATAGATGAAGCGGCGGTCGGGCATCAGCACGCGTGCCTCGCGCAGCACGGTAAGCCCGCCGATGCCCGAATCGAACATCAGGATCGGCCGCTCAGTCATTGTCGGTGCCCTTGCCGCCCAACGGCGGTATGTCATCGTCCTTGCCGGTGTCGGCAAAGCGCGCCGCCTCCGCCTTGCGGGCACGCGCGGCGGCCGCGGGCAAGCGCCGTGGATCATCGCCAGGGGATCCGTCGCCGCGCGGCATCGCCGGAGAAAACCTGTCGAGCGACGAGATGATGCCGCGCAGCACCTTGAGCTCCGGTTCGGCAAAGCCGGGGCGTGTGAGCACCGCGCGCAGATTGTCGACCATTTTCGGCTTCTTCGGTGCCGGCCGGAAATAGCCGCGCGCTTCCAATGCGCCTTCCAGATACGCAAACAGGCCGTGCAATTCTTCCTTGCTTGCCGGCTTCATGTCCGGGCCGGAAAAATTGGTCTTGGTCTCATCTTCCAGGCCGGACTTCATCCATTCATAGGACATCAGCAGCGCGGCCTGGGCGATGTTGAGCGAGGAGAAATCGGGATCGACCGGGAAAGTGACGATCTCGTCGGCCAGGCCGACCTCGTCATTGTAGAGGCCGAAGCGTTCGCGTCCGAACAGGATGCCGGTGCGCTGGCCCATTGTGTGGCGCGCCCGCAGCAGCCTGCCCGCCTCCACCGGCCCGCGCACGGATTTGAAGCCGTCGCGCTGCCTGGCCGTGGTGGCGAAGACAAAGTTCAGGTCGGCGAGCGCCGAGGCCAAATCGTCGAAGACGGTGACAGCGTCGATGACATGATCGGCGCGGCTGGCCGCCGCGCGCGCCTTCTCGCTCGGCCAACCATCACGCGGGTTGACCAGGCGCAGCTCCGACAGACCGAAATTGGCCATGGCGCGCGCGACCATGCCAATGTTCTCGCCAAGCTGAGGCTCAACGAGGATGATCGCCGGGCCGGCGACTGCAATGCTATCGGGATCTTTGATGACGGGCATGATTGTCAATGAACTGCTGTTTGCGGCATTTCAGCGTCCCTGCCACATTCGGCCGGGAAAATGAAGCATTCGCAAATGACGACGGCTCTGGCCTCCAATTCGTGACCGATCGCCGTTTGCGTGGCCAAAAGCGCTTTGATATACGGGCGACATCTCCCGGCCCAACGCCACGCGGGCAAGGCCGTCCCATATCCCAGCAACGAGGCATTCTTTCCATGGCGAAGATCAAGGTGGCGAACCCGGTCGTCGAACTCGACGGCGACGAGATGACCCGCATCATCTGGCAGTTCATCAAGGACAAGCTGATCCACCCTTATCTCGACCTCAAGCTCGAATATTACGATCTCGGCATCGAGCATCGTGACGCCACCAACGACCAGGTGACCATCGATTCGGCCAACGCCATCAAGAAATACGGCGTCGGCGTGAAATGCGCGACGATCACCCCCGACGAGCAGCGCGTCGAGGAGTTCAAGCTGAAGAAGATGTGGAAGTCGCCGAACGGCACCATCCGCAACATCCTCGGGGGCACCATCTTCCGCGAACCGATCATCATGAAGAACGTGCCGCGCCTGGTGCCCGGCTGGACCAAGCCGATCATCGTCGGCCGTCACGCCTTCGGCGACCAGTACCGCGCCACCGATTTCCGCTTTCCCGGCAAGGGCAAGCTGACGATCAAGTTCGTCGGCGAGGACGGCGAGGTGATCGAGCATGACGTCTACGACGCACCGGGCGCCGGCGTCGCCATGGCCATGTACAATCTCGACGACTCGATCCGCGAATTTGCCCGCGCCTCGCTGAACTACGGCCTGCTGCGCAACTATCCGGTCTATCTGTCGACCAAGAACACCATCCTCAAGGCCTATGATGGTCGCTTCAAGGACATCTTCCAGGAGGTCTACGAGGCGGAATTCGAGGCCGAGTTCAAGTCGAAGAAGCTGTGGTACGAGCATCGCCTGATCGACGACATGGTGGCCTCCAGCCTGAAATGGTCGGGGGGTTATGTCTGGGCCTGCAAGAACTATGACGGCGACGTGCAGTCCGACACGGTGGCGCAAGGTTTTGGGTCGCTCGGCCTGATGACCTCGGTGCTGATGACGCCGGACGGCAAGACGGTGGAAGCGGAAGCCGCGCACGGCACCGTCACCCGCCATTATCGCCAGCACCAGAAGGGCGAGGAAACCTCGACCAATTCGATCGCCTCGATCTTCGCCTGGACGCGCGGGCTGGCCCACCGCGCCAAGCTCGACGACAATGCCGAGCTGAGGCGCTTCGCCGAGACGCTGGAAAAGGTCTGCATCCAGACCGTCGAGTCCGGCTTCATGACCAAGGACCTGTCGCTGCTGATCGGTCCCGACCAGCCATGGCTTTCGACCACCGGTTTCCTCGACAAGATCGACGAGAACCTGCAGAAGGCGATGGCCTGACAGCCGAGCCCCGGAGGAGGGCTAGCATGAGCAAGCCCATCGTCTACGGGGCGGATTACAGCGTCTATGTGCGCATCGTCCGCCTCGTGCTTAAGGAAAAGGACATCGACTACGAGCTTGTGCCAGTCGATGTCTTTGCCGCCGACGGCATTCCCGCCTGGTATTTCGAGCATCACCCGTTCGGCCGCATCCCAGCCTTCGAGCATGAAGGCTTTCGGCTCTTCGAGACGAGTGCGATTGCCAGATATGTCGACGAAACGTTTGACGGGCCGAGCCTTCAGCCGAGGGAGCCTCGCGACCGCGCAAGGATGAACCAGATCATCGGCATGCTCGACGCCTATGCCTACAGGTCGATGGTCTGGGATGTCGCCGTCGAGCGCCTGGAGAAGGAAGCGCCCGACGAGGCGCTGATCGCCAATGGCATTTCGCAGGCGAGCAAAGCGCTGCAGACGCTCTCTTCGCTGAAAGCGCCGGGCTCGTGGTTGCTGGGCGATCGGCTGACACTGGCCGATCTGCATGCGGCGCCGATCATCGGTTATTTCGTCAAGGTCGCTGAGGGGCAAAAGCTGCTGGCCGAGTTTGCCGAGATCCAGGCCTGGTGGGATCGCGTTGCAAAACTCCCACGCTTTGCCAACCGGCTGACATAAGGCTTGGGCGCGTCCATGGATGATCTTTCTCACCAGGACGCACTCACGGTCGCCAGAATAGTCCGAGTGAACCACGCCGGCGAGTTCGGGGCGATCCGAATCTATTCGGCGCAGATTCTTGTCGCCAAGCGCTTTTGGCCAGATTGCGTGCCGTCCTTGTCGGAGATGCTTGGGCACGAGCGCAAGCACTGCGTGGCCTTCCGTGCAGCCATGCCGTTGCGGCAGTCGCGACCGTGCCGGGTGATGCAATTCTGGAGCTGGGGCGGCTGGCTGCTGGGTTTTCTGACCGCCCTGCTCGGACCGCAAGGCATCTGGGCCTGCACCGCAGCGGTCGAAGCGGCGGTGCATCGCCATCTCGACGATCAGCTGTTTTTCCTCGCCGAACGCGATGGCGAACTGCACGGCATCATCCTGGCGATCCGCGAGGAAGAGCTTGCCCATCTCCATCACGCCGAGGAGCAGCTGAAATCGCCTGGACCGCTGCTCAACCTTTTGCGGTCGACGATCTCGGTCGCCACGGACAGCCTGATCTGGCTGTCCACCTGGGGCGATTCCAGCAGAATGACGCATGCGCTGAAAGCGGCAAAGCGTCCCTGATGAACGCTAGGCTGCTTCCAGCGCAGCCCTTACCGCGGCAATGGCATCGGCAGCCTTGGAGGCATCCGGGCCGCCGGCCTGCGCCATATCGGGCCGACCGCCGCCGCCCTGCCCGCCCAATGCGGCGGAGGCCAGGCGCACCAGGTCGACGGCGCTGAAGCGGCCGATGAGGTCGTCGGTGACGGCCACCACGACGCTTGCCTTGTTGTCTTCGCCGGCGCCGACTAAGACGACGACGCCGGAGCCGAGCGAGCTCTTTCCGGCATCGGCCAGCGGCTTCAAATCCTTCGGCGAGACACCGGAGACCGTCTTGCCGAGGAAGCCGACACCGGCGACCGTCTCATTGGCGGCTGGAGCATCGGCTGACGATCCCCCGCCCAGCGCCAGCTTCTTGCGCGCCTCGGTCAATTCCTTCTCGAGCTTCTTGCGCTCTTCGAGCAGCGTCTCGACGCGCGCCGGCACATCGACCGGCGAAATCTTGAGCACGGCCGCCGTCGCCTTCAAACGCCGGTCCTGCTCGTCGAGATGTTTGCGCGCGGCTTCGCCGGTCAGCGCCTCGATGCGGCGCACGCCGGCGGCGACCGCGCTGTCCGACACGACACGCACCAGGCCGATATCGCCGGTCGCCCGGACATGCGTGCCACCGCAGAGCTCGACCGAATAGGGCCGGTTGGCCTTGGCGCCGTGCACCCCGGTGCCCATGGACACGACGCGCACTTCGTCACCATACTTCTCGCCAAACAGCGCCATGGCGCCTTCGGCAATGGCATCGTCGACCGACATCAGGCGCGTGGACACCGGGCTGTTCTGCACGACGATCTCGTTGGCCATGCGCTCGACCTCTTCGAGGTCCTCTGATGAAATGGGTTTGTTGTGCGAGATGTCGAAGCGCAGGCGCTCGGGCGCCACCAGCGAGCCCTTCTGCGCGACATGGCTGCCCAGCACCTCGCGCAGAGCCTCGTGGATCAGATGCGTCGCGGAATGGTTGGCGCGCAACCTGGAGCGGCGCGCATGGTCCACTTTGAGCTCGACGGCGGCGCCGGTCTTGACCGTGCCGCTGGCCACCTTGCCGACATGGACGAACAGCCCATCGGCCTTCTTCTGCGTGTCGGAAACCTCGATCGAGAAGCCCTCGCCTGAAATAACGCCGGTGTCGCCCATCTGGCCGCCGGACTCGGCATAGAACGGCGTCTGGTTGACGACGATCGCCACTGCGTCACCCTTGCCGGCGCTGTCGACGGTCTTGCCGTCCCGGACAAGCGCCTGGATGATGCCTTCGGCAGCTTCAGTCTCATAGCCGAGGAACTCGGTGGCGCCCGCCTTCTCGCGCACCGAGAACCAGATGGTCTCGGTCGCCGCGTCGCCGGACCCAGCCCAGTGCTTGCGCGCCTCGGCCTTCTGCTGCTCCATCGCATTGGTGAAGCCGGCAAGATCGACCGAGATGCTGCGCTGGCGCAGCGCGTCCTGCGTCAGATCGAGTGGGAAGCCATAGGTGTCGTAGAGCTTGAAGGCCGTCTCGCCATCCAGCATGTCGCCGGCATGAAGCGTTTCGGTCGCCTCCGAAAGCAGGCCGAGGCCGCGCACCAGCGTCTTGCGAAACCTGGTCTCCTCGAGCTTCAGCGTCTCGGTGACCAACTGTTCGCCGCGCAGCAGCTCCGGATAGGCCTGACCCATTTCGCGCACCAGCGCCGGCACCAGCTTCCACATCAGCGGTTCGTTGGCACCGAGCAACTGCGCATGACGCATGGCGCGGCGCATGATGCGACGCAGGACATAGCCACGGCCTTCGTTCGAAGGCAGCACGCCATCGGCGACCAGGAAGGAGGACGAGCGCAGATGATCGGCAATGACGCGGTAGGACGCCACCGTCTCCTTGTCGGGACCATGCCCGATCGCGGACGAGGCCGCGTCGATCAGGTGACGGAACAGATCGGTCTCGAAGACGCTTTCCACCCCTTGCAGGATGGACGCCATGCGCTCCAGGCCCATGCCGGTGTCGATCGAGGGGCGCGGCAGGTCGATCCGCTCCTCCTTCGTCACCTGTTCATACTGCATGAACACCAGGTTCCAGAATTCCAGGAAACGGTCGCCATCTTCCTCCGGGCTGCCGGGAGGACCACCCCAGATGTGCTCGCCGCGGTCGATGAAGATCTCCGAGCACGGCCCGCAAGGTCCAGTGTCGCCCATCGCCCAGAAATTGTCAGATGTCGCGATGCGAATGATGCGGTCGTCGGAAAACCCGGCGATCTTCTTCCAGAAACCGGCCGCCTCGTCGTCCGTGTGATAGACGGTGACCAGCAGCTTGTCCTTGTTCAGCCCGAACTCCCTGGTGATCAGGTTCCAGGCAAGCTCGATGGCGCGCTCCTTGAAATAGTCGCCGAAGGAGAAATTGCCGAGCATCTCGAAGAAGGTCAGATGGCGTGCCGTGTAGCCGACATTGTCGAGATCGTTGTGCTTGCCGCCGGCGCGCACGCTCTTCTGGGCGGTCGACGCGCGCGAATAGGGCCGCTTCTCCAAACCGGTGAAGACATTCTTGAACTGCACCATGCCGGCGTTGGTGAACATCAGTGTCGGATCGTTGCGCGGCACCAGCGGGCTCGACGCGACGATCTCGTGACCCTCCTTGCGGAAGTAGTCGAGAAATGTCGACCGGATCTCGTTCACGCCACTCATGAATGCTGCCTTTTCGGAAGAGCCGCCGGCAAACCGGCGGAAATGGGCTCTGCGTTTTTAGAAGATTAGGACTTGGCCTTTTAGCCGCCGCGCCTCACCCTGTCCAGAAACACGGAATTGGTCCAATCCACGGCCTTTGCCGGCCATTCGAACCGGCCTGTTTTCGCCGCCAAAACGCAAAACCGCCGGCACTGGGCCGGCGGTTTCGAAACGCAATAACGCGGAACTCAATTACATAAGCCTGAGATAATAGAACGCGATTATGGCCGAACTCCGGCCGGCATCGCGCACGAAGCTGTTACATGGCGCCGGATTCTTCCTCGAAACCGTCGTCTTCGCCGCGCTCAGGGCCGCCATTCTCGAGGAATTTCTCGGCGATCAGCCCGGCATTCTGCCTGATCGACAACTCGATCTCGCGTGCCGTGTCGGGATTGTCACGCAGGAACAGCTTGGCATTTTCGCGGCCCTGGCCGAGACGCTGCGAATTATAAGAAAACCAGGCGCCAGACTTCTCGACAATACCGGCCTTGACCCCGAGATCGACCAGTTCGCCGGTTTTGGAGACGCCCTCACCAAACATGATGTCGAATTCGACCACCTTGAAGGGCGGCGCCAGCTTGTTCTTGACCACCTTGACGCGGGTCTGGTTGCCGACAACCTCGTCGCGGTCCTTGATCGAGCCGATGCGGCGGATGTCAAGACGCACCGAAGCGTAGAATTTCAGCGCGTTGCCGCCCGTCGTGGTCTCGGGCGAACCAAACATGACGCCGATCTTCATGCGGATCTGGTTGATGAAGATGACCATGGTGTTGGAGCGCGAGATCGAAGCGGTCAGCTTGCGCAGCGCCTGGCTCATCAAGCGGGCCTGCAGGCCGGGCAGCGAATCGCCCATCTCACCTTCAATTTCGGCGCGTGGCGTCAGCGCCGCGACCGAATCGACCACCAGCACGTCGATGGCGCCGGAGCGCACCAGCGTGTCGCAGATTTCCAGCGCCTGCTCACCGGTGTCCGGCTGCGAGATCAGAAGGTTTTCGAGATCGACGCCAAGCTTGCGGGCATAGACCGGATCGAGCGCATGCTCGGCATCGACGAAGGCGCAGATGCCGCCCTTCTTCTGGGCTTCGGCCACGGTGTGCAGCGCCAGCGTCGTCTTGCCCGAGCTTTCCGGCCCGTAGATCTCGATGATGCGACCGCGCGGCAAGCCACCAACACCAAGCGCGATGTCTAGGCCAAGCGAGCCGGTCGGCACCGTTTCAATCTCGACGACCTGATCGTTGGCGCCGAGCCGCATGATCGAGCCCTTGCCGAAAGCCCGCTCGATCTGCGACAGCGCCGCATCCAGAGCCTTTGATTTGTCCACTGCCTTGTCCTCTACAAGCCGCAAAGAATTCTGAGCCATGATACATCACCCCTTGGTCGTCAATGAAGGCCGGACAATCCGTAATCCCTGCCTATTTGTACCTTTTTTGTTCTCATTTGGCAAGAGGGGTCAAATATCTGAAAAACAAAGAATATCCGGATTTGTTCTTTTTTTGTCCAAGGATTCGATCAGGGATGCACCACACGTTGGGCCAGACGGCTCGGTTGTTTCGATCTGCCGAATCGCCGCCTTGCATGCGAAGCTCCGTTGCACAGCCTAGCGCTTGTGCGGCTGGAATAACAAAGGTCATATCGCCGGCATGCTGAAATCCGCGAAAATACTGGCCGTAGGCGGCGCCCATATCGACCGGCGCGGCCAGGTGTCCGGCGCTTACGTGCCGGCTGCCTCCAATCCCGGCACGATGCGCGAGGATGTCGGCGGCGGGGTCTTCAACGCTTTGCGCAGTGCGGTGCGGCGCGGCGTCTCCGCGTCGCTCATATCGGTTCGCGGCGGCGATGCCGCTGCCGACACCGTTTCGCGAGCCATTGCCGAGGCAGGCATTACCGACCTGTCGGCGGTCTTCCTCGACCGCACGACACCGAGCTACACGGCGCTGATCGACAGCGAAGGCGAGCTGATCGTCGGCTTTGCCGACATGGCGCTCTATGATTTGGCGTTTCCCAAGCAGATCAGGCGCTCCAAGGTGCGGGAGGTGATCGCTGCCGCCGATGCGATCCTGTGCGACGCCAACCTGCCCTCTTCGGCGCTGGAACGGCTGGTCGCGCTCGCCACGGGCAAGCCGGTTTTCGCCATTGCAATTTCGCCTGCCAAGGTAACGCGGCTGATACCGGTGCTGAAGGAGCTCTCGCTGGTCTTCATGAACCGGCGCGAGGCCATGGTGCTGGCCGGCGTCGCCGCGACTGCCACGGAGCGCGAGGTCGTCGACGGGTTGCGATGCAGCGGCCTCGTCAGCGGCGTGGTGACGGCGGGCAGCGAGCCCATGCTGGGCTTCGATGAAGCCGGCGCCTTCTCGATCCTGCCGCCGCCGCCAAGAAAGGTCGCTGACGTCACCGGGGCCGGCGATGCCCTGGCGGGCGCAACGGTCGCTGCTTTGCTGCGCGGACTGCCCCTGCGGTCAGCACTGCGCGAAGGCATTGCCGGGGCGACGCTTGCCATCGAAAGCGCCAACGCCGTTCCGGAGTTCACCGCGGCTGATTTCACTGAGGCATTGGCTCTTGTGCCGGATGCCAGGGAAGTGGCATGAGACCGGCAAATTCATAGTGCCACGATGTTGCCTGATGTCCCGACGGACGCGCTGCATTCCGGATTGGAGACCCTGATGACCCCTGAGACCGCCCGCCCCTTCATCGACATCCACGCGCCGGTGGCGCAGGCCCTGGCTGCCGGGCGGCCGGTGGTGGCGCTGGAAAGCACCATCATCACCCATGGCATGCCCTACCCCGACAATGGCGCCATGGCGGCCGATGTCGAAAAGATTATCACCGACGGCGGCGCCGTGCCGGCGACCATCGCCGTGGTTGGCGGCCGCATCAAGATCGGGCTTTCGGACGGCGAGCGCGAATCGCTGGCGATGACGGGCGACGCCATGAAACTGTCGCGCGCCGATCTCGGTTTTGCCGTGGCGCAAGGGCGCACCGGTGGCACCACGGTCGCCGCCACGATGATCGCGGCGCATATGGTCGGCATAAAAGTGTTCGCCACCGGCGGCATCGGCGGCGTGCACAAGGGCGCCGAAAAGAGTTTTGACATTTCCGCCGATCTCGACGAGCTGGCGCGCACCCCGGTCATCGTCGTCTCGGCCGGCGCCAAGGCCATCCTCGACATCGAAAAGACGCTGGAGGTGCTGGAGACGCGCGGCGTGCCGGTGATCGGCCTTGGCTGCGAGACGATGCCCGCCTTCTGGTCGCGGCAGTCGCCGTTCCGCGCGCCGCTGACCTTGCACGAGCCGGAAGCGATCGCGCATTTCTACCAGACGAGGGCAGCGCTGGGGCTCGCCGGCGGCATGCTGATTGCCAATCCGGTGCCGGAAAACCATGAAATCCCGGCTGAGGAGATGGCGGGCTATATCGACGCCGCGCAAAAGGCCGCAGAAGCGCTCAGCGTGACCGGCAAGGCGGTGACACCGTTCCTGCTGTCGAAAATCCTCGAACTGACCGGCGGCAGGAGCCTGAAGACCAACATCGCGCTGGTAGAGAACAATGCGCGGCTGGCGGCGAGGATTGCCAAGGCGTTGTAGGCCAACGTCGGCGGGACAGCACCCCCCTCTGTCCTGCCGGACATCTCCCCCGCAAGGGGGGAGATCGAATGTCGTCAACGCCTCTGCAATCTTCAACGTTGAAAAAGCAGGCAGACGGTGAAACCGCCAATCTCCCCCCTTGCGGGGGAGATGGCCGGCAGGCCAGAGGGGGGTGCTGTCCCGCTAGCGTTCCAAGGCTGGCATCACTTCCCCGCCCGCCGTCCAGCCGCATACGCCCGCCGTACCCAGGCCGCCATCTCGTCGGGATCATCGAAAGCGCTGTCGGGAACGCCCCAGTAGGGCATGGCGACCAGCTTGCCGTGGCGCGAGCCGGTATAGGTCCATTGCGTGCAGCCGGCGGCCTCGAACTCGGGCGCGCTTTGCTCGTCGGCCTTCAGCATCAACTCACCGTGCAGCACGATGGCGACGATGACACCGTCGAAATAGATGCCCTTGCCGCCGAACAGTTTTCGGATGCTGACAGGGCCGAGGCCCTCGAACAGTTCGGCGATGCGTTCATTGTCCATGCCGCGATCATGTCACCGGCGTTTGGCCTTGTCATCGCCGCAACCAAAATCATGCTGACAGGTTGTGTGAGGTCGATCGGAGTTTCCCGCCATGCCCGTCCTGCTCAAAGGGTCCTGCCGCTGCAATGCCGTGCGTTTCGAGGTGGAGAGCCACACGCCGGCGCCATTCATGCTGTGCTACTGCTCGATCTGCCGCAAGCAGCAGGGCGGCGGCGGGTTTGCCATCAATCTCGGTGCGGACAACGAAACACTGAACATCAGGGGCAAGCGCAGCCTCGGCGTCTTTCGGGCGGAGATCGAGGACGACGAGCATCCGCATTGCGAAATCTCGACCGGCGAGCGCAATTTCTGCAAGAAATGCGGGGCGGCCCTTTGGCTCTACGATCCGACATGGCCGGAACTGGTGCATCCCTTCGCCTCGGCGATCGACAGCGATTTACCCATTCCGCCAAGCAAGGTGCACCTGATGCTGAAATACAAGGCGAACTGGGTGGAGCCGGAGGTTGGCAAGCATGACAAGGTCTTCGACGTCTATCCCGAGGAATCGATCGCCGACTGGCACAAGCGGACGGGCATGTGGGTGGATTAGCGTCCTTCACCCCGTTTACGGCGGGGCGATTGCATATGGGTTTTTACGAAGAGGACCCCCACCCTAACCAAAAGGGGGAGGGAACGCTGCCGCGCGCCATCCTTTTGGCGTCGAAACCTCGGGGATTTGCGGAATCAGCGCCTACCGAGTCTCCCTCCCCCTTGTGGGGAGGGATTAAGGGTGGGGGTATTCGTAGAGCGCAAGCCAGTCATATGCGATCACCCCTGCCGCTTACGGGGCTGGAAGATCAGGCCGAGGCGCGTGCTTCTGCCAGCGCCTTGAGGTCCGCCGGCTTCAACTCGACGGACTCACCGCAGCCGCAGGCCGAACTCTGATTCGGATTGCGGAATGTGAAGCCAGTGCGCAGCGTCGTCTGCTCGAAATCCATCTCCGTGCCGAACAGGAATAGCGCTGCCTCGGGCGCCACATAGACATGCGCGCCATCGCGCTCGATATGGTCGTCCTTGGTGTTGGGCTCGGTCACCAGATCGACCGTATATTCCATGCCGGCGCAGCCGCCCTTCTTGATGCCGAGGCGGATGCCGTGCGCGTTGTCGCGGGTGGCAACGATCTCGCGCACCCGGTCGGCGGCCTTTTCGGTCATCGTGATGACGGCGAAGCGTCCCATTCTTTTTCCTTCCATTCCATGCAGGTTCAAGGCCTGCCGAATGATTCCTCACCTAAAATGGTGAAGTTTTATCCCTGGCGCAAGTGCACCAGCCTCTGTCGGGCTAGTACCAACCCACCGCGACCTGCGCCTCTTCCGACATGCGATCGGCCGACCATGGCGGGTCGAAAGTCATGTTGACCTCGACGCCGGACACGCCTTCGACGGCGCCGACGGCGTTTTCCACCCAGCCGGGCATTTCGCCGGCGACAGGGCAGCCGGGCGCGGTCAGCGTCATGTCGATCTTGACCGAGCGATTGTCCTCGATGTCGATCTTATAGATCAGGCCGAGTTCGTAGATGTCGGCCGGAATTTCCGGATCGTAGACGGTCTTCAGGGCCGAGACGATGTCGTCGGTCAGCCGCGCCAGTTCGTCGGCTGGAATGGCCGATCCCGAAACCAGCGCATTGGGCGCGGTTTCCGGAATGGTCTCGGCAGCGATGCTTGCATCATCCATGGTCGTCACCCAAAAAAATCATCATCCGAAGAATTTGCGCGCTTTTTCGAGCGCCTCGGCCAAAGCGTCGACTTCGGCCCTGGTATTATACATGCCGAACGATGCCCTGCATGTGGAGGTTACGCCGAAGCGTTTCAACAGCGGCTGGGCGCAATGGGTGCCGGCGCGGACAGCAACGCCCTGCCTGTCGATCACCATCGACACGTCATGCGCATGAATGCCTTGCAGCTCAAACGAGATGATGGCGCCCTTGCCGGGCGCATCGCCGAAGATGCGCAGCGAATTGATGGCGCGCAGCCGCTCATGCGCGTAGTTCTTGAGGTCTTCCTCATGGGCGGCAATGCGCTCGCGGCCGATTTTTTCCATATAGTCGAGCGCAGCACCCAGCCCGATCGCCTGGACGATCGGCGGCGTGCCGGCTTCGAAACGGTGCGGCGGCTCGTTGTAGGTGACGATGTCTTCCGTCACCTCCTCGATCATCTCGCCACCGCCCATGAAGGGGCGCATGCCCTGGAGAATGTCCTTCTTGCCGTAGAGCACGCCGATGCCCGAGGGGCCGTAGACCTTATGGCCGGTGAAGACGAAGAAGTCGCAGTCGAGATCCTGCACATCGATCGGCATATGCACGGCGCTCTGGCTGCCGTCTACAAGGACGGGAATTCCACGCGAATGCGCAATGCGCACGATCTCCTTGATCGGCGTCACCGTGCCCAGCGCATTCGACATCTGTGTGATGGCGACCAGCTTGGTGCGGTCGGTCAGGCGCTTCTCGAATTCCTCGATGTGGAAGACGCCGAGATCGTCGACCGGCACCCAGACGAGTTTCGCGCCCTGCCGCTCGCGGATGAAATGCCAGGGAACGATGTTAGAGTGGTGCTCCATGATCGACAGCACGATCTCGTCGCCCTCGCCGATGTTGGGCATGCCATAGCCATAGGCGACGGTATTGATGGCCGACGTCGTGTTCGAGGTGAAGACGATGTTGTCGGTGCTCGGCGCGTTGAGGAAACGGCGCACCGTTTCCCGCGCCTTTTCATATGCGTCGGTCGCCGCATTGGAGAGGAAGTGCAGGCCGCGATGGACGTTGGCATATTCCTGGGAATAGGCGTGCTGGATGGCGTCGAGCACCGCCTGCGGCTTCTGTGCCGAGGCGCCATTGTCGAGATAGACCAGCGGCTTGCCATAGACTTCCCGCGACAGGATCGGGAAATCGCGGCGGATCGCTTCGACGTCGTAGAAATCTCCGATCTTGCCTGGAGCGTTCATCAGGTCACCCGTGTGCCACGAACCAGTCGTCGAGCCGCGCTTCCAGCGCCTCGACGATCGCTTCGTCGTCCAGTTCCTCGATCACCTCCGCGACGAAGGCCTTCACGAGCAACCCCCGCGCGCTTTTCTCGTCGACGCCGCGCGCCATCAGGTAGAACAGATGGTTGTGGTCGATCTCGGTCACCGTCGCGCCGTGGCCGCAAATCACGTCGTCGGCGAAGATTTCAAGCTCGGGCTTGGTCGAGAACTCGCCATCGTCCGACAGCAACAGCGTGTTGCAGGCCATCTTCGCGTTGGTCTTCTGCGCATATTGATGGACGTTGATGCGGCCCTGGAACACACCGCGCGCCTTGCCCGTCACCACATTGCGGATCACTTCCGTAGAGGTCGTGTGCGGCACGGCGTGGTCGAGCACCATGGTCACGTCTGTGTGGGTGTCGCCGGCCAGCAGGTTGATGCCGCGAAGCTTGAAATCGGCGCCTTCGCCAGTCGTCCTGACCATGATCTCCTGGCGCACGAGCTTGCCGCCGGCGTTCATGACGAACAGCGTCAGTTTCGCATTCTTGCCGATATGGGCCTTGAACTGCGCCAGATGCGTCGCCGTTTCCGGCTGCTCCTGGACGACCAGCCACGTCACCTCGGCGCCCTCGTCGAGCACGATCTGACTGACCGAGCTGCTCAAGGCAGCGCCATCACCCGTCTGCCGTTCGACGATGACGGCCTTGGCGCCGGCGCCGACGCGCACGGGCAGGCGCACATGCGTCTGGCCGCCGGCCTGCAGGTTCTGCAGTTCGATCGGCTTTTCAAGTTCCACACCATCGGCGATGTCGACAAAATACCCGTCGGCGACGAAAGCCGTGTTCAGCGCGCCGATTGCGTCGTCGCTGCCATAGGGATCGAGCCCCGGTGCGATGCTGCCGTCGACCAGCTTTTCCGAAAGGCGCTGGAAGGTGACGCCTTCAAGGACAGGCACCTTCGCGTCGGACTTGCCGTTCAGGATCGACACCACGGCAGAACCCTCGACGATCGGTGCGATGGCTTTAGCCATGGCGGCCGGGTCGAAGTCCGGCACGGTATTCAGCAACCGCCGCAGGTCGGTATAGTGCCAGGATTCGACGCGCCGCGTCGGCAGGCCGTGCTTGATCGTCTCGATGGCGTCGTCGCGCTTCAGCATCACCGCGCCGTCGCCCGGCAGCAGCGACAATCGGTCGCCGAACGCGTCGATCAACGCTGTCTCGGCCGGTGTCCGCTGGGGCTGTGCGTGCATATTCATTAGTTTGACCTTGCCCTCTGGCATCTCACGCGGCTTCGCCGATCACGCCGGCATAGCCATTGGCTTCCAGGTCGAGCGCCAGCGACTTGTCGCCTGACTTGATGACCTGGCCCTTGTAGAGCACGTGCACGGTGTCGGGCACGATGTGCTCAAGCAGGCGCTGGTAGTGGGTGATGACCAGGAACGCCCGGTCCGGCGCGCGCAGCGCGTTGACGCCGTCGGAAACGATCTTCAGCGCATCGATGTCGAGGCCGGAATCAGTCTCGTCGAGCACGCACAATTTCGGCTCCAGCAGCTTCATCTGCAGGATCTCGGCGCGCTTCTTCTCGCCGCCGGAGAAGCCGACATTGAGCGGCCGCTTGAGCATCGCCATGTCCATGCTGAGCGAGGCGGCGGCTTCCTTCACGCGCTTCAGGAATTCCGGGATCTTCAGCGGCTCCTCGCCACGTGCCTTGCGCTGCTCGTTCATCGCCACTTTCAGGAATTCCATGGTCGCAACGCCCGGTATCTCCATCGGATACTGGAAGGCGAGGAAAATGCCTGACGTGGCGCGCTCGGCCGGATCCATTTCGAGGATCGACTGGCCGTTGTAGAGGATGTCGCCTTCGGTCACCTCATAGTCCTCGCGGCCGGCGAGGATGTAGGACAGCGTCGATTTTCCCGAGCCGTTCGGCCCCATGATCGCGGCGACCTCGCCGGCTTTCACCGTCAGGTTCAAGCCACGGATGATCTCGGTGCCGTCATCGACGATGCGGGCGTGCAGGTTTCTGATTTCAAGCATTTTTTCGTTTCCTGAATATATATCCGGTCAGCCGACCGAGCCCTCAAGGCTAATCCCGATCAGCTTCTGTGCTTCGACCGCGAATTCCATCGGCAGTTGCTGGATCACGTCCTTGACGAAGCCGTTGACGATCAGCGCGATCGCTTCCTCTTCCGGGATGCCGCGCTGCATGACGTAGAATTTCTGGTCCTCGGAAATTTTCGACGTCGTCGCTTCGTGCTCGAACTGCGCCGTCGAATTCTTGGCTTCCATGTAGGGCACGGTGTGCGCGCCGCACTGGTCGCCAATCAGCAGCGAGTCGCAGTTGGTGAAATTGCGGGCGTTGGTCGCTTTGCGATGCGCCGAGACCTGGCCGCGATAGGTGTTCTGCGAGTAGCCGGCGGCGATACCCTTGGAGATGATGCGGCTCGACGTGTTCTTGCCAAGATGGATCATCTTGGTGCCGCTATCGACCTGCTGATAACCGTTCGACACGGCGATCGAATAGAATTCGCCTTGGGAATCGTCGCCACGCAGGATGCAGCTCGGATATTTCCAGGTGATGGCCGAGCCGGTCTCCACCTGCGTCCACGAGATCTTCGAGCGGTCACCCCGGCAGTCGCCGCGCTTGGTGACGAAATTGTAGATGCCGCCCTTGCCCTCGGCGTCGCCGGGGTACCAGTTCTGCACCGTCGAATATTTGATCTCGGCATCGTCGAGCGCCACCAGCTCGACCACCGCGGCATGCAGCTGGTTCTCGTCGCGCTGCGGGGCCGTGCAGCCCTCGAGATAAGAGACGTAAGCCCCCTCCTCGGCGATGATCAATGTGCGCTCGAACTGGCCGGTGTTCTTCTCGTTCATGCGGAAATAAGTCGACAGCTCCATCGGGCAGCGCACGCCCTTGGGCACGAAGACGAAGGAGCCGTCGGTGAACACGGCGGAGTTCAGCGTCGCGTAGTAATTGTCGGAGGTCGGCACGACCGAACCGAGATACTTCTGCACCAGCTCCGGATGCTCGCGGATGGCTTCCGAGATCGAACAGAAAATGACGCCGGCCTGCGCCAGCTCCTTCTTGAAGGTGGTGACGACGGAGACGGAATCGAACACGGCGTCGACAGCGACGCGGCCCGATTTGTAGACGTTATCGCTGACCTCCTCGAGCTCCGAGGCATCGGTCTTCTGCACACCGGCAAGGATTTCCTGCTCCCGCAGCGGAATGCCGAGCTTTTCATAGACCTTCAAGAGTTCGGGATCGACATCGCTGAGCGAGGTCGGGCCGGGCGTGCTCTTGGGCGCCGCATAGAAATAGATGTCCTGGAAATCGATCTTCGGATAGTGGACGCGCGCCCAGGTCGGCTCGTCAAGCGTCAGCCAGCGGCGATACGCTTCCAGACGCCATTCCAGCATCCAGGACGGCTCGTCCTTCTTGGCCGAAATGAAACGGATGATGTCTTCGCTGAGGCCCTTGGGGGCCTTGTCCATCGCGATTTCGGTCTGGAATCCGTATTTGTATTGGTCGACGTCGATCTTTCGGACCCGATCGATCGTGTCCTGCACAGCAGGCATATGCGTTCTCCATCCACGCCGGGGTCAAGGCCCGACAGTTTTCAAACTATGGCACCGCCAAAACCGAACCCCAAGAGGTGCTCGCGGCGGCGTAAGTTTAATATAGTGCGCTTCGACCGGGAATTCACCCGGCCAGCATGAAACGCACGGCTCTACCAGGCCGAAAGGCCCAAATTCGTCCAACCGCTACGCGGCCCGTTCTCTATCCGCCCTACGGGCGGCAATACCCGCAAGCGCGGTGCGGAAAAGCTCAACGTCTTCCGCGCCGGTCGCCGGTCCGATGGACACCCGCAAGGCGCCGAGACTGTCGCCGTATCCCATGGCTTTCAGCACATGGCTCGGTCCGACCTTGCCAGACGAACAGGCAGAGCCGGCCGACAGCGCTACACCGGCCAGATCGAAGGCGATCTGCGCGGTTTCGGCTTTGACGCCCGCAATAGCGAAGAATGCCGTATTGGCAAGCCTTGGCGCACCGGTTCCGAAGATTTCCGCGTCCGGCACCAGCGTTTTCACGATGGCTTCGATCTCGTCGCGGCGCCGGCGCACCGCATCCATGCTTTGTAGTCCGGCAAGCGCCTCGCGGGCGGCCGCGCCAAAACCTGATATGGCGGCGAGGTTTTCAGTGCCGCCGCGATGGCCCTTTTCCTGGCCGCCGCCATTGATCAACGGCTTCGGCATCATCAAATCCGAAGCCGCGACGATGGCGCCGACACCTTTGGGACCACCGATCTTGTGCGAGGACAGAATCAGATAATCGGCGTAACCCGCTGATAGCTCGATCGAAATGCGCCCCGCGGCCTGTACGGCGTCGACAATGAGGATACCGCCCGCCGTCTTGACGATTTCGGCGATGCGATCGATCGGCTGGATGACGCCGGTTTCGTTGTTGGCGGCATGGATAGCGACCAGCGGCAGGCCTTCGCTCTTGTCATGACCGCCGAGCACCGATGCCAAGGCGCCGAGATCGGCGATGCCGTTGGCGTCGACACCGATCCGGGTAACCTGCGCTGCCGGGAAGTGTCCGCCGTTCAACAGGCAGGGATGATCGGCCTCGGACACATAAAGTCGGCTCATGCGCACGGTGCCGCGCCCCATCCGCCAGTCTGGTGACAGCAGCGTCGAGGCGGCTTCCGTGGCACCGGAGGTGAACACGATATGCTCCGCCTTGGCGTTGACGAGCGCCGCCACGTCACGCCTGGCGGTCTGGATCAGGCGGCGGGCCGCACGCCCCTCGGCGTGAACCGATGACGGATTGGCGGCGACGTCAAGCGCCGCGACCATAGCCTCGCGGGCCGCGGCAAGCAGCGGCGCACTGGCATTATAATCGAGATAGGCGCGTTTTGCGGCCATTTTCGTCCGTCAAGTCCCGTCAGAAGCCATTCCGATGTCGTATGGCGTTATTTCCTTGAAATTCCAAGGCGAGCCGTCCTATTTACGCGGCTTGCGGCGCGGGTGGCCGGGCTCGATGTCTTGCCACCCAGTTTTGAACAATTCTAAACTAGCTTCTAAGAAGACGCTCGCCCTGCGTCAAGGCCAGAGGAAACGTTCCAGGCACCGCGCGTTCGTATTACCAAGTGGAGTATTTTATGCCTGAGGTCATTTTCACCGGTCCTGCCGGCCGCCTGGAGGGTCGCTATCAGCCTTCCAAGGAAAAAAGCGCGCCGATTGCCATCGTCCTGCACCCGCATCCGCAATTCGGCGGCACGATGAACAACAAGATCGTCTACGACCTCTTCTACATGTTCCAGAAGCGGGATTTCACCACGCTGCGCTTCAATTTCCGCGGCATCGGCCGCAGCCAGGGCGAATTCGACCACGGCACCGGCGAGTTGTCGGATGCCGCCGCCGCTTTGGACTGGGTGCAGTCGCTGCATCCCGATTCCAAGAGCTGCTGGGTCGCCGGCTACTCCTTCGGCTCCTGGATCGGGATGCAGCTTCTGATGCGCCGGCCGGAAATCGAAGGCTTCATCTCGATCGCGCCGCAGCCCAACACCTATGATTTCTCGTTCCTGGCGCCCTGCCCGTCATCGGGCCTGATCATCCATGGCGATGCCGACAAGGTGGCGCCGCCGAAGGATGTGCAGGGCCTGGTCGACAAGCTGCACACGCAGAAGGGCATCACCATCACGCAAAAGACGTTGCCCGGCGCCAACCATTTCTTCGCCAACGATGCCGACCTGCTGCTCGAGGAATGCGCCGACTATCTCGACCGCCGGCTGGCCGGCGAATTGTCGGATCCGCGTCCGAAGCGGCTGAGATAAACAAGAAAAGAACGGACGGCGATGTACGAGCCTCCTCATTTCAGGGAAACGCGGCCGGAAATCCTGCACGGGCTGATCCGGACGCATCCGCTGGGCCTGTTGATTTCCAACGGGTCCGATGGGCCGGTCGCCAACGCTGTCCCGTTCCTGCTCGACGCGGAAATCGGGCCTAACGGCAGGCTGCGCGCCCATCTGGCGCGGGCCAACCCGCAATGGCGCCTGCTGGCCGACAATCCGGCTTCACCGGTATTGATCGTCTTCCAGGGCAGCGATGCCTATGTGACGCCGTCCTGGTACGAGACCAAGCGCGAGACCGGCAAGGTGGTGCCGACCTGGAATTATGCCATCGTGCAGGTTCGCGGCACAGTCAAGGTGATGGATGACCAGGACTGGCTGGCGCAGCAGATCGCCGATCTGACGGCGTCGCAGGAAGGCGCTCGCCAAGCGCCCTGGGCAGTGACCGACGCGCCGGAGCCGTTCATCCAGTCGCAGATCAAAGGCATTATCGGGCTGGAAATCGAGATCAGCGAAATCCACGGCAAGTGGAAGGTCAGCCAGAACCGGCCTGTGGCCGATCGCGTCGGCGTTGCCCAAGGGCTGGAAAGCGAAGACCACCAGTCGCCCGGCATGGCCGGCCTGGTCAGATCCTATGGCGGGCTGGACGGCAACTGAACTTCGGATGCTCAGGCAGCCTTCCTTGTCGGTCCGATCAGCCGAAACGTCCTCTTGCAGACCGGCAATCCCGACGGCATCGGACGAAAGATGAAGCCGAGCCGGGCAAAGACCAGCCCACAGGCAAGCGCGAAGGCGCAGCCGAGGCCGAAGCCGGCGACGGTGTCGCTGGGATAGTGCGCGCCAACGAAGATACGGGTCGAGGCGATGCAGGCGGTGATCGCCAGGGCGATGTACCAGCGCCGCGGAAACAACAGCAAAGCGACCCCGAACACCGCGCCCATCGTCGTACCATGGCCGGATGGAAAGCCGGCGAAGCGCGCATCGAAAGCGAAGGGGTGCAGGGTAAGCACGCCAAAGTCCTCGTAATAGAGCGGGCGAGCCCGGCCAATGGCATATTTCAGCACATTGACGGCGATTCCCGACAGACCGGTGGCGCACAGCACCAGAAAAGCCAGGCAGGTCCAGTTGTAGAGGAGCATCAGCGAGCGCCGGGAGAGGCTTCGCCAATCCGTCAGGTTCGCGGCGACAAGCAGAAGCGCCGACGGAATGAGATACCAGCCACCCAGGCCGAACTGGGTGAAAAAGTCGGCAGTCCGGGCAAATTCCGCCGACCACTTGCCGTGAAGCATTCCGGCCGGGGTGTCGAGACGAACAAACGCCGCCGCCGTCAGCAAAATCCAGACCAGCACCCAGACCGACCACAAAACGTTCGGGTATCTGGCCGGACGGGTGGCAAGGCGGCTTTTGGCGATCTGCATCGTATCGCGAAAATTGTCGAGCGACCGGCGCCCTACCCCAAGGAGCAGGCTCGAAACGGGCGGGCGTGATTTCACCAGCATAGGAAATTCGACCCCATTGTTGCCGTCATGGGCATCGGCGAGCCGTCACTGGGTTACACGATAGAGGCCGAGCGACAGCTTGTCTCCCGATGAATAGTTGAGGCCGTCGACCTCGGCAACGCGGTTCGCCGACTTGCCTTGCGCCGCCAGTAGCCCATTCAGTTTCTGCTCGTCGCCGACCTGCGCCAGCGCCAGGGCGCAGGCAGGATCGCCGAGCAGATGCTTGGCGACGCCATCGACATCGGTCAGGACGGTCTTGGTGCCGACCAGGAACACCAGGCTCGGCTCGTGATATTCCGCCGAAGCGAGCACCGTGGTGTCGCAAGGCCTGTTGGCCTGGAACGCCGCCTCGATCGCCGGGCTCAGCCAGATCGGCTTCAGCGAAGGCGCGATGACGCCGAACAACAGCCCATAGGTGATGCCCGCGCAAGCCGCGACGGCGCCGATGCGAGGAAGCGGAACCTGCAACTCCCGCGAGAAGGCAAGGTAGCCCGCCCCCAGTGCTGCCGCGGCGGCCGGAATGCTCCACCAGGAGAAGGTGCCGGTGAGGTAGATCGGCGCTCCGACGCAGACCGCCGCCAGGCCAAGGCTGACCACGGCAAGACCGAATGCGGTCGACCACCACAACCAATCCTGCCAGCGCCTGAGCGGCGCATTCGCCTCCTGCGGCGGCAAGGTCAGCAGCCAGCCGATCAGCAGCGCCATGCCGGGATAGGCCGGCAGGACATAGTGCGGCAGCTTGGTCGGGATCAGCTCGAACACCAGCCAGAACGGAATGTACCAGGCGAGGCAGAAACGTAACCGGGGATCGTCGCGCAGACGGTTGAGGGCCTGCAGCCCGGCGCCAACCGCGATCAGACCGAACGGCCACATGAACAAGGAATAGGTCAGCATGTAGAAGCCCGGCGGCAGGCCGTGCGATTCCTCGCCCGAGGCGACCTTGGCCATCATGTCCTTGCCGACGGCATCACTGAGAAAGGCGCCGCCGCTCTTCCAGGTGATGAGGGCCACCCAGGGCAGCACGATGAGCAGCACCAGAGCGACACCGCGCACGAGCTTCAGCTTCAGGAGCCAGCGCCAGTCGCGCTCGAAGGCAAACAGGGCGGCGACCGTCAGCACCGACAGGAGCGGAGCTACCGGCCCCTTGATAAGGATTCCAAGGCCTTGAGCGGCCCAGAATATCCACGGCAGATGGGCGGCCACCGGTTCGTTGCGGCGCGATGCCAGATAGATCTGGGCGAGCGCGCCTTGCGCCGCCACGCAGCAGGCCAGCAGCATGGCGTCGGTCTTGGCGTCACGGCCCTCGAAGGCTGTGGCGAAGATAGCCGCCATCATCAGGCCGGCGGCGAGACCGGCATTGGCCCCGAACAGCTTGGTGCCTGTCCAGGCAATGCCGACGACGGCCAAGGCAATGCCAAGCATGGAGACGAGGCGGTAGACCCAGATCGGCGCCGCCGCCCCCTCGCCGCTCAGCGCCACGGCCGCCGATTGCAGCCAGTAGATGCCGATCGGCTTCTTGTAGCGCGAGGCATCCTGAAAACGGATGTCGACATAGTCGGAGGTTTCGACCATCTGCTTGGTGGCCTGGACAAAACGGGATTCGTCCCGGTCGACGGGCGGGAGGCTCGCCAGTCCGCTGAAAGTCATCAGCACGCTGAACAGAAAGAGAAAAAGATAGTTCCTGTTCATCGCGGAGCTTTCCGGATCTGATCTGCGGGATGGCCCCGTCGCGGCGCCTCAGGCCCTGCCCCTGCGCGGCGCCTCAATACGCCAGCCCAAACGACGAAGCAAGGATTCGCAAACGCCATCCGCGCGGGCACCAAAACAGGAAACCGCTTTTGCTGATCGCTGGACCTTTGTCTGGCGCGCGATCAGACGCAAAACCGGAAACCACTTTTGCTGATCGCACTTGGATGCTAAACGCCCGCGTTCATGCACATCCGAGCCACAGCGGCCGGGCGCTTTCGGGAAAGAAACAATGTCCGCCTTCAAATCCGATTTCCTGCGCACGATGAGCGAGCGCGGTTTCATCCACCAGACTTCGGATGATGCCGGCCTCGACAATATCTTCGCCAAGGAGACGGTGACGGCCTATATCGGCTTCGACGCCACCGCCAAGAGCCTGCACGCCGGCTCGCTGATCCAGATCATGATGCTGCACTGGCTGCAGCAGACGGGTCATCGGCCGATCGCGTTGATGGGCGGCGGCACCTCGATGATCGGCGACCCGTCCTTCAAGGACGAGGCGCGCAAGCTTTTGACCCCGCAGGACATCGAAGACAATCTAGCCGGCATCCGCCGCAACTTCATGCCCTACCTCAAATTCGGCAGCGGTCCGAACGACGCCATCATGGTCAACAACGCCGACTGGCTGATGGAGATCAACTACGTCAATTTCCTCCGCGATGTCGGCCGTCACTTTTCCGTCAACCGCATGCTGGCGTTCGATTCCGTCAAGTTGCGGCTCGATCGCGAGCAGTCGCTGTCGTTCCTCGAATTCAACTACATGATCCTGCAGGCCTATGATTTCGTCGAGCTCTACAAGCGTCTCGGCTGCCGCCTGCAGATGGGCGGCTCCGACCAGTGGGGCAATATCATCAACGGCATCGATCTCGGCCGCCGCATGGAGGATGCGCAGCTCTATGCGCTGACGACGCCGCTGCTCACCACCTCGTCGGGCGCCAAGATGGGCAAGTCGGCTTCGGGCGCGGTCTGGCTCGATGCGGAGATGCTGAGCCCCTACGAATTCTGGCAGTATTGGCGCAACACCGAGGATGCCGACGTCGCCCGCTTCCTGAAGCTCTACACGACGCTGCCGCTGGACGAGGTGGCGCGGCTCGAACAGCTCGGCGGATCCGAGATCAATGAGGCCAAGAAGATCCTCGCCACCGAGATCACCGCCCTGCTGCACGGCCGTGCAGCCGCCGAGCAAGCCAGCGATACGGCGCGCAAGACGTTCGAGGAAGGCGCGCTCGCGGAGTCGCTACCGACCGTCGAGGTCGACAAAACGGCGCTTGAAACCGGCGTCGGTATCCTGTCGCTGCTGGTCACTGCCGGACTGGCGGCATCGAACGGCGAAGCGCGGCGGCATGTGCAGGGCGGTGCCGTGCGCCTGAACGACGAGCCGGTGAGCGACGAGCGCCGCCTGGTGACATCAAAGGATTTGAGTCCGGAAAACATCGCAAAGCTGTCTTTGGGAAAGAAAAAACACATTCTGGTGCGGCCAGTCTGAACTCGATCACCGGTACTCGAAGATCGACCTGAATATTCCAGGCGCGATCACCGACAGCGGATTGATGTCCAGCAGCGGCTTGTTGGCATTGCCCTTGAGCCGGTAAGTGACACCGATCAGGCCACGGTCGCGACCATTGCCGAGCAGCGCGCCAACGATGGGCAGTTCGCCGAAGATGCGATTGAGGCCATAGACCGGCATGAACGTGCCGGTCATGTCCATGTTGTTGTTCTGGTCGTAGAGCGTGCCCTGGAACGTCGTCCCGATGCGCGGTCCGCGCAGCACGCCATTGGCCAGTTTCAGATAGCCGCTGCCCTTGTCGATCTCGGCGTAGCCGCGTTCGAACTTCACCCGCGATGTGTCCAGCTTGCCCTTGACCGCCTGATTGAGGCTGCGGTTGTCGCCGGCCGGCGTGGTCGAGACGATGGAGGCGAGTTTCGGTTCGTTGACGACGAAAAAGTTGCTGGTGTCGACCTTGCCCTTGAGCGATCCGTCGCTCGGCCCGGCCAGTGCGAGCGTGATCGCGCCGCCTTCCATATGCTCGTAGATGTTGAGGAATCTCAGAATGGCGCCGGCGTCGGCGGACTGCATGTTGAGCGTGCGCCGGCCGGCGCCGGTGGTGTTGCTGATTGATATGGCCGCACCTGAACTGGCCGTGGCGCTGACCTTCAGCCCGTTCACCCGCGAGCCGGCCGCGCTGTAGTCGAGCTTCAGATTGGACAATTGCTCGTCGTGGAAACCGGTCAGCCGGTCGACATCGGCGCTGACGGAAATGGCATCGGAACCGGTGGTCTTGGTAGCCGTGTCGACGTCCGAAGTGAACTGCTTGATGAGCGAGCGGGCATCGAGCGCGTTGCCCGATATGTCGACCGCATAGCCCTTGCCGGACCGCTTCACCGACACGGCAACGTCGTCGCCCCTGTTCAAGGTGACCTTGCTGAACCGCGCCGACGACAAGGCGCCATTGACCAGCACGATGCTGCCGTCGACGGAGAACGTCTTTCCGTCGAGGTCGAAATCGGACAGCGTCATGGTCTCGCCGGACCTGGTCATGACGAAGGTGACCTTGGCGGGGACCCCTGCCCCCTTGCTCCAGCCCGCCCAGGGAATGTCCAGCCTGGCGTTGGTCAGGTCGGCCGAGACGTTCTGGTCGCCGCTGCCGTTCTTGTCGATCGCCACCTTTACCGTTCCGGCAAGCAGCGGCTTCAGGCCGGGCATGGCGGCGGCGCGGATCTTGTCGTCAAGCACCAGAGCCACCTTGCGGCTGCGCGCCGGCCCGTCATCCGCGAGCGGCTCTACCAGATCGAGTTCGGCCGGAATGCCGTTCAGCAATGCCTTGGCGGAGATCACCGCCTTCTCCGGATCGACCGTGATCGAACCGTCGGCATCCGTCACGATCTGGCCCTCGAAGGGCTTGGCCAAGGACATACCGGTGTAGTCGAGCGACACCAGCCAATCGAGCTTCGAACTGTCGACGCCCGACTGCAGCGGAATATCAGCCTTGACGTGGCCGGTGACGCTGCCCGACAGGTCTTCCGGCAGAATGCCGACATGGCGCATGGCGTTGATCGGCTCGTAGGATGCGAGTTCGGCGACGGCCGACGCTTCGCCGTCGACGTCGATATCGAGCGCGCCGACGACCGGCGGGCGGTTGGCCGCCTTGACCGTCAGCGTGCCGTTGCTGGCCGCCACGGTGCGGCCGCTGGGCATGTAGACGGTGCCCGAGGACAGGGAGATATCGACATCGTTGCCGTGGAAACCGACGACACCGACCGCGTCGCGTATCGGCGGGATGCGGCCGGCGGTGTCGAAGCGCGATCCCTCGATCTGGAAGCGGCCGAACACCTCATCGGCCGAAAGCGGCACGCCGTTGCCAAGCCGGCCCGGCACAACCTGGAACTGAAGGTTGGCGTCGACAACACGGCCGCCGAACAGATTGGCCAGCACCCACAGCCGGGCATTGCGCGCCGAAAACCACGGCCATAGCTGCTTGACGTGAGAGACCTGCATGTCGTGGATGTTGAACGCCAGATTGATCCCCGGCACTTTGCCGTCGACGAACGCCACGGCGGCGGTGCCAAGCATCTCGCCGGAGCCGGCGGACCGGAGCGCGATCTGCTCGGCGACCAGTTTGTGGCTCACCGTATTGTAGACCCCGGCAATCCGGGCGAGGAAGGTGAGCGCCGGCTCGGGCGACTCCGAAGGCGCAAGCGACGACCCGTCGCTGGTCAGGTCGTAGCGATAGGAGGGTTCTTCACCCACCGCTCCGCTTGCCGGCTTCGGCCCGATCGACCCGGCGAAATCGAATGTCGAGCGGCCGGTCTTCAGCAGCAATCTGTCGACCTGGATCTTGTTGCTGCCCGCAACCAGCGTCGCATTGATATCGACGTCCGCCGGCAGCAGTCCTCGCGTGCCGAGATCAAGGACAGAACCCGTCGACGACAAAGCGGCCGTCAGCCGCGATGCGTTCGCGCCGAACCCTTCCGATCCCGTCAGCTTCAGCGCGACGGTTCCCAGCTTGCCGGCAGCGGCCGCCATGTCGCCGGTATCGGCCAGATCGACGCTCGCATCCAGTGCCGTGACGCGGTGCGCCGCGATATCGCGGGAGGCGGAAGCGGCAACGGTAGCCGTCCTGCCGTCGATGTCCGCCGTGGACGAGAACTGCATGCCGCCCGGGCCTGACTGCACGACGGTGGCGTCGGTGAGCTTGACGAGCTTGATCGCTCCGGTTTCGGGCAGCACGAATTCGACATTGCGAAGGTCGATCCGGCGCAGCGAATCCTCCCGCACGGCATCGAGTGCGTGGTTGATGTTTCCGAACACCGCAGCGGACAGCTTCTCCGGATCGATGAGGCCGTCCGCATTGCGCAGGCCGGCGGTCCAGTCGCCGCCGGACGGCATCGCAGCCACGACGATGCGGGCATCCGAGATCCTGGCGCTGGTCAGCCGCACATCTCCCCACAGCAGCGGGAACAGACGCACGCCGAAGCGCACGCGGCCGGCATCGGCCATCGGCTTGCCGTCCGATGTCTTCAAGCTGACGTCGCTGACCTGGAGCGCGATGAAACTCGAACCGTCGAGCGTGATGCGGGCAGGCCCGACCGCGACATTGACATCGACGCCCGCCAGTTTCTCGAGCGCCGTTTCCGCCTCGGTGCGAAGCCGGTCGGCTCCGATGCCGGAGGCGCCAACCAGATAAACGAGCATGGCGGCCAGCAGCACGAAAGCGACCAGACCGGCGAACAGTCGCGACAGGATGCGAAAACCGCGTCCGATCGACGCCTGACCGAGCGGCGGCACACGGCAGGCGGACGGAAAGGTCCCCAGGTCGGTGATCTCATCACGCCTGAACCGGATCTTCTCGTGCTGCGGTCGCTCCTGATCCACGCAATTTTCCGTTGTACGAACTCGATCGTGGACGAATCCCCGTCCGACACTATATCGGTGTGGCTTCGCGCGTAACCTCAAACAAGGGCATCGGTATGGCTGACCTCGACGTAGGCGATCTCGCGCCGCAATTCGACCTGCCGCGGGACGGCGGCGGATCAGTCAGCCTTGCCGCATCGTCCGGCAAGCCCATCGTGCTCTATTTCTATCCGCAGGACGACACAACAAGCTGCACGCAGGAGGCGATCAGCTTCTCGCAGCTGAAGCCGGAGTTCGAGAAGGCCGGCGCCGCGGTGATCGGCCTGTCGCCCGACCCCGTCAAGAAGCACGACAAGTTCAAGTCGAAGTACAATCTGACCATCGACCTCGCCGCCGACGAGGAGCGCAAGGTGATCGAGGCCTACCATCTGTGGGTCGAGAAATCGATGTATGGCCGCAAGTATATGGGAGTCGAGCGCGCGACGTTCCTGATCGGCCGCGACGGGCGGATCGCCAGGATTTGGCGCAAGGTCCGCGTCAAGGGCCATGCGGAAGAGGTGCTCGAGGCCGTTCGTGCGCTTTGAGATTTTGCCGGCGAGGCCGGCCCGGTTTCCCTTACAACCTTACGCACGCCCGGCGGGCAACCGCTGCGGACAAGTCGGCGCTGCAAGCCTTTGTTAACCTTAATAATGTGTAGTCAAGCTGTCGTGGTGTCGTAAACGAAAGCTTGGTCCCGTGAACGTAACCGGTCAGTCCGCAGTCTTCGGCAGGCGTAAGGAGCCCCATACGGTCATCATCGCCCGGGGCAACGAGATCAGGCATTTCACAATCCGGCCGTGGCTGGCGGCCTTTATCGGCTCGGCGCTGGCCGCCATTGCCATAGGTTACCTCATGGCCACCTCCTATCTCGTCCTGCGCGACGATTTGATCGGCGCCACCACTGCGCGCCAAGCGCGCATGCAACAAGCCTATGAAGATCGAATTTCGGCGCTTCGCGCCCAGGTCGACCGCATCACCAGCCGGCAGTTACTCGACCAGCAGCTGATGGAAACCAAGGTCAGCGAACTGCTTGAACGGCAGAGCCAGCTGAGCCAGCGTCACGGCCGCCTTGGCCCGCTGCTCGAACGCGCCGAGAGCGAAGTCGGCGCAGCGCCGGCCGAATATCCGGCAGCGGTTGCGAAGCCGGACAAACGCGCCGAAGTGACCGGCAGCATCAAGGAGCCCGCGACGAATTATGCGGTCGCCAGCCTGAGCGCCGATCCCGGCGCCGGCGACACAAGGCCGTTCTCGCTGTGGTCGACCCGCTCCGATCCGCTGCCTAGCGCTTCAGCCGCCGATCGTGCCGACAAGCTCTTCGTTTCGATCAACCAATCGCTGAGATCCATCGAGAGCGATCAACTGACCCGCATCAGCACGCTTGCCGACAATGCCTACAAGAGCGCCGATGCCATCACCCAGGCGCTCGAGGCGGCCGGACTGCCCGTCGACAGCGACTTCGGCAAGGGCGACAGCGATGTCGGCGGACCGCTCATTCCGGTCGACAGTTCGATGATGTTCGACAGCAAGGTCAAGGAGTTGGACGAAGCGCTTGACGCCCTCGACCATCTCAAGAAGGAAGCGCGCCAGCTGCCGCTGACCAACCCCGCGCCGGGCCACTCCGTCACCAGCCCGTTCGGCGTGCGCACCGACCCGATCCTCGGCACCGCGGCACTGCATTCCGGCATGGATTTCAGGGCGCCGATCGGCATGGCCGCCAAGGTCACCGCGCCCGGCACCGTCACCAAGGCCGGCTGGAACGGCGGCTATGGCCGCATGGTGGAAGTCGACCACGGCAATGGTTTTGCGACACGTTACGGGCATCTCAGCGAGATCGACGTGACCGTTGGCGAGAAACTGGACGCCGGCGCCGTCATCGGCAAGACCGGCAGCAGCGGCCGCTCGACCGGCCCGCATCTGCACTACGAAGTCCGCCACAATGGCGAAGCGATCGATCCCTTGCGCTTCCTCACGGTCGGCAAGAAGGTCGCCCAGTATCTGTAAGCGATCCTGGGCTCCTGCCCCATGCGCCGATGACCATCATGATGGCTGACTAAGGCGCTCCCGTCGACAGAAACGCCGTCGCTGCCGCAACCAGGGTGGCCGCGCCGACCTTCAGCGCGGCCTCGTCGACACGAAACCGGGCATGGTGGAGCGGAAACACCGATCCGATCTCCTCGTTGCGGATTCCCAGCCGAAAATAGACCGACGGGCGTTTCTCGCTGTAGTAGCCAAAGTCGTCCGCGATCGTCCATCCGGGCGTTTTGAGGACGTTGTCGGCACCGATGCAGGCCTTGGCGCTGGCGGCAATCAGCTCGGTCATCTCGACATCGTTGACGACACCAGGTTCGCCCTTGTGGATGTCGACCTCGACACGCGCGCCGTGGCTTGTCGCTACCCCATCGGCTATCGTACGAACGCGGTGCCAGGCCCGCTCGCGGGTGGCGTCGCTGCCGCTTCGGATGGTGCCTTTCAACGTGACCTTGCCGGCGGTGACATTGTAGGCGTTGCCGCCGTTGATGGCCGTCACGGAAATCACCAGCGGATCGTACGGGTCGATCTCGCGCGAAACGATCTTCTGCAATTCGCTCACCAGGGAGCAAGCCACGGCCAACGCATCGACACCCTCATGCGGTTTTGCCGCGTGCGCCGCCGAGCCGATGACGACCACATCGAAAGTGTCGCAGGCCAGAGTGTAGGGACCGGAGCCGACGGCGATCTTGCCGGTCGGTGTGTACGGATCGACGTGGACGCAGATGGCGGCGTCGATATCGTCGAGAAGCCCCTCTTCCACCACCCGCCTGCCGCCCGACGGTTCGTCCTCCTCCGCCGGCTGGAAGATCAGGCGAACGGTGCCGCCAAAACTGTCCCGCGACTGGTGAAGATGCGCGGCGACCGCGAAAGCCATCGATGCATGGGCGTCGTGGCCGCAGGCATGCATCACGCCTGGATTCGTCGATGCATAATCGACGCCGGACTCCTCCTCGATCGGCAAGGCATCGATGTCGGCGCGAATGGCGACCTTTCGATTTGACGGCTTGCCGGTGCCGACAATATCGACGGCAAGGCCAAAGCCGGCGACGTCGCGAATGTCGGCAATCCCCTGATCCACCAGCATCTGCCTGAGATAACGCTGCGTGCCGGCCTCTTGGTTCGAGAGCTCGGGATTGCGGTGCAGATGGCGGCGGACCTCGATCATCCGATCGAGAATTCCGGCGGCGATATCGGTCGTCACGGTTTTCGCAACACCACCCGCCGTGGCCGAACCCTCAGGATTTGACATGGATCTCTCGCGGGAACTTCGTCAGGGTCTCATGGCCGGTTTCGGTGACCAGGATGGTCTCGCTGATCTCGATGCCCCAGCCGTCCATCCACATGCCGAGGATGGAATGAACGACATTGCCCGGTTCAAGCACGGTCTTGTCGCCCGGCCTGAGGCTGATCGTGTGCTCGCCCCAATCCGGCGGATAGGCAACCCCGATGGAGTAGCCGATGCGCGATTCCTTCTTCAGTCCGTAGCGCTGGATGACCTTGCGCCAGGCGGCTTCGACGGCTTCGGCTGATGTTCCCGGCCTGACCGCGTCGAGCACCGCATCCATGCCCTCGATCACCGCTTTTGCCGTGTCCGAAACATTTGTCGGCGTCTTGCCAAGCTGCATGGTCCTGGCGAGGCCGGCGGCATAGCGGCGGCAGACGCCGGCAAGTTCCAGCGCGATCGTCTCGTTTTCCCCGAACCGCCTGTCGCTCCACATGATGTGCGGCGCCGAGGCATTCTCGCCACCGAGGATTGTCGGTGGAAGCGCGGTGATGTCGCCGGCAAAATCCGGGCTGCCCGCAATCTGCGCCGCCTGGATGGCGGCGATGGCATCGCATTCGCGAACACCCGGCGCAATCACCTCGAAGGCCCGCGTGACGGCCGCTTCGGCCAGGGTCGATGCCTTGCGCAAATACGCGATCTCGGGCGCCGATTTGACCGCGCGGATCCAGTTCACCAGCAGGTCGGCATCGTGCCATTTTGCGTTGGGAAGTCCGGCGACAAGCCGGGCGTGCGCCTTGGGGGAGAAATAATAGGCTTCGAGTTCGATGCCGATATGTCTGCTCCCCCAGCCCCTGGCGACGATCCAGTTTGCGATCCAGTCCATCGGATGGCGATCGACGCGCTGAACATGGTCTTCCGGGAAGCCAACCACGTTTTCCGGCTTCATCCAGGCTGTCAGAAGACCGCCGGCCGCATCCATGGCGCGCCCGATCCAGACCGGCTCGACCTCTTCGATTGGCACGAGCACGACCTGGGGCGTATAGAACGACCAGCCATCATAGCCGGTGATGTAATGCTGGTTGGCAACGTCGTTGACAACAAGGAGCTCGAGACCGCGCTTGGCCATCTCGGTGCGGATTTTTCGTAGCCGCTGCTGGTACTCGTCGCGGGCAAACGGCAATTCGATCATCTTTGCTCCATGCTTTGTCGGATCAACGGTCGCGGGGTTCGCCCACCTTTGAAACGGTTTCGACATGGCGGCAATCAGCCAGGGCGGCGTGTGAGCAGGTCCTGAACCGAATACGTCCTCGAAGGCCTTCCCTGGAAAACTTCGTCGTGATTTATTTTTGAATTCCATTTGACTGAATAAATAAGCAATGCAAAGCTGCGCTCTCCTAAGGGGCGCAATCATGGCACTGCGGGGGACCAATCAGGAGTTCGGGCGGCCGTACAACCGGCGCATCGTGCTTGAGTCCATCCGCCTGCATGGACCGATCGCCCGCGGCGAGATCGCCCGGCGCGTCGGCCTCACCGTCCAGACGGTGTCGACCATCGTTCGCGAACTGGAAGATCAGGGCTACATCCTGTCGCTGCGCGAAGAGCCGAAGGGGCGCGGCCTGCCGCCAGCGACGCTCCGGATCAACCCCGATGGGGGCTATGCCGTCGGCATCCACATCACTCCGCTTGGTATCAGCGCCGCCTTGATCAATCTGAGCGGCGACGTGATCGAGAGCATCTACCGCGAGGCGCCAAATGCGACGCCGGACCACGCCTTCGAGCTGATCGGGGCGATGGTGGTGGAATTGACCAGACTACGGGCTGGCGGACGGGTGCTGGGCGTCGGCATGGCCCTGCCCGGCCCATTCGACGTGGAGTCCATGAGTTTCGTGGGGCCGACCACCATGACCGGCTGGAAGGATGTAGCGCTGCGCGAACGGCTGGCGGCCTCCACCGGATTGCCGGCCTTCTTTGAAACCGATATGGCAGCAGCCGCCATGGGCGAGCGCCTCTACGGCCTCGGCGCCCAGTTTTCCGAATATTACTATCTCTATTTCGGCGTCGGCCTTGGCGGCGTCATGGTTCATGATGGCAGCGCCTTGCGCGGCGCCTGGGGAAATGCCGGCGAGATCGGGCACATTCCCGTTATTCCGGGCGGCGAGGCTTGCCCGTGCGGCAACAGCGGCTGTCTCGAAAGATATTTGTCGCTCGAGGCGCTCCGGCGCTGGAACGGCAGCGAGGCGGATTGGGTCGCCGAAGTCGCACCGATCTTTCACAACGCCGTCGCCGTCATCGAGAACCTGTTCGACCCGGAGACGGTCATCCTCGGCGGGCTGGCGTCCGCCGACCTGCTCGAAATGCTGGCTGGTTCGGCCGGAGGCCTGCACAACTCCGTCTCGGCTCGCAAGGACCGCACGACGCCCAGGGTTGTGGTCGCACGCGGCGGGCAGCATTCCGTGCTGCGCGGCGCCGCCGCCCTTGCGGTTTCCGGGGTGCTGTCACCTCGCTTCGGGCAGATGTTCGCGGCCGAACGCGAACGCGAGCGCGACCTTCTCAAAGGCAGGGAGATTGCGGCATGAGTGAACCCCTGCTGGTGCTCGACAACGTCACCAAGAACTATGGCGCGATCGAAGCGCTCAAGGGCATCAGCTTCTCGATCGGCAAGGGCGAGGTCGTGGCGCTGCTGGGCGACAACGGCGCCGGCAAATCGACACTGGTCAAGATTATCGCCGGCGGACTGGAGCCGACCTCCGGCCGAATGCTGTTCGAGGGCAAGGAGTTCCTTGCCCGGTCGCCCGCAGAGGCCAAGGCAGCCGGCATCGAGACCGTCTACCAGGACCTGTCGCTGTGCACCAATGTCGACGTGGTCGCCAATTTCTTCATGGGCCGCGAAATCACCAGACAGGTTTTCGGCATTCCCGTGCTCGACGAGCGCGCCATGGAAGCCGTCGTCGGAAAGGCGCTGGCCAGTGCCGGCACCCGCATTCCCTCGCTGCGCGCCAATGTCGAGCACCTTTCGGGCGGCCAGCGGCAAGCCATCGAGCTCAACCGGTTCGTGCATTGGGGCGGCAAGCTGGTGCTGCTAGACGAACCGTTCGCAGCGCTCGGGGTCGAACAGACGCGGCGCGGCCTCGACATGATCCGCCAGGTGGCGAACCAGGGCATCGGCGTCGTCATCATCACCCATATCATGCAGCAGGCTTTTCAGGTCGCCGACCGGATCGTGGTGATCCGCCAAGGCGTCGTGGCCGGCGATGTCGCACGCAATAAAACAAGTCCCGATGCGGTGATCAACATGATCACCGGTGAGACGCTTGCCGGTGCCGGACCGACAGGCTGAGGGACAAAGAGGGGTCCGGCTTAAGAGGAGCGAACGACATGAAGCGAATACTTCTTGCTGTCTTCGGTATCCTTGCACTGGCCTTTGCCACGCTCACGCCGGCATTCGCCCAGTCCAAGGGTATCGTCTACTATATGGTGCCGACCCTGCTGGACGAGTTTCAGACCGGCTCGGTGAGCGCGCTGGAACTGTTCCTGAAGCAGACCGGCTACGAGATGAAGACGCTGAACGCCGACAACAAGACCGACGCCCAGCAATCGCAGATGAACGATGTCATCGCGCTGAAGCCGGCGGCCATCATCCTGGCGGCAGTTGACTTCAATGCACTGAAACCGTCGATCGAGGCAGCCCGCGCCGCCGGCATCCCGGTGGTCGAGTTCGACCGCCAGATCACCTCGACGCCATCCGACTTCACCTCTGTCGCCGGAACGGTCGAGATCGGCTACGTCGCCGCGGACCAGGCCGAGAAGCTGCTGAAAGCCAAGAACGGCTCGGTGAAGGGCAAGGTTCTGCAGGTGCTCGGCGATCCCGGCGATCCCTATACGCTCGACATCCAGAAGGGCTTCGAGGAGAAGATGAAGGCGTTTCCGGACGTCAAGATCATCTCGCTTCCGGCCATGCAATGGGAAGCCAGCAATGCCGGCACAATCGTTGCCGACCAGATGTTGGCAAACCCCGACATCGACCTGATCTTCAGCCATGCCGCGCACCTTTCGGTCGCCGCCGTCGCCTCGCTCGAGGCAGCCGGCAAGAAGCCGGGCGACGTCATGCTGATGAGCTCGAACGGCGCTCCGGTCGGCCTCGACCTGATCCGCAAGGGCTGGCTCAACGCCGAAATCGAGCAGCCGCTCTACGCGCAGGCCGCGGCTGTCGCCATGTTCATGGACAAGATCGTCAAGAAGCAGGAGATCAAGCCCGGTGAATACGACGTGCTCGGCTTGAAATCGACCGTGACCAAGGAAGCCTGGGGTCCGAACATCAAGATCCCCGGTGCCGCCATCACCAAGGAAAACGTCGACAATCCGGCCTTCTGGGGCAACCAGAAGCCGCCGACGGACACCGTCAAGTCGGTCGAATAGTCATTGAAAGCGCTCCGGGCCGTAACGGCCCGGAGCCTGCCCCTTCACACCGCCGCGTCCGAAAGGATGCCGTGGCGAATTTGAATCCGCGCCTTAACCCGACGAAATCGAGTTGATTTCGCGGGGCGCCAACCGGATCAGCCCATGAACCCGCGCACACGCAAAGCCCTGGAGTTCGTACTCGACAACCTCGTCTGGTTCATGCTGCTGTTCGTGCTGGTGGTCTTCTCCATCTTCGTCCCGAACTACTTTCAGCTCGGCATTTTCGCCAACATCATCGAGGCTTCCAGCGTGCTCGGCGTCATGTCGATCGGCCTGGCGCTGGTGATCATCGCCGGCCACATGGATTTGTCGGTCGAATCCGTCGCAGCGCTCAGCGCCATGGCGGTCGGCATCCTATTCTGCTCGTCGGGCATCGGCATGGGCGTGCAATTGCATCCCGAATGGCTGATGGTTCCGGTTTCGCTGCTGCTGGCGCTGGCCGTCGGTGGCCTCATCGGCGCCTTCAACGGCTATCTGGTGGTCAAGGTGAAGATGAGCGCCTTCATCATCACGCTGGCGTCCTACATCTGGGTGCGTGGCCTCGTGCTGGTGATTTCGGGCGGCCGCTCGGCACAGGACCTGGCGCCGGCCATCCGCTGGTTCGGCATCCAGCGCCTGATCGGCTTGCCGCTGACCGCCTGGATCGCGGTTGGCTGCTTCGTCGTCTTTTCGCTGATCATGGCCAAGACGCCGTTCGGCCGGCATCTGGTGATGATCGGCGGCAACGAGACGGCGACCTTCCGCGCCGGCATCCGCGTCAACCGCAATCTCATCATCGCCTTTGTTCTCGCCGGCGCCATCGCCGGCCTCGCCGGCTGGCTGCTGGCGATCCGCACGTCGGGCGCCACCGCCAATCTCGGCGTCGGCCTGCTGTTCAACGCGTTCGCCGCGGTCGTCATCGGCGGCGTCAGCTTGAAGGGCGGTGTCGGCACCCTGCCCGGCGTCTATGCCGGCGTGCTTTTGCTCTCGGCCATCAACACGGCGATCAATTTGATGGGCCTGCCGGCCAATTTCACCCAGGTGATCCACGGCCTGCTGGTGCTGGCGGCCGTGCTGCTCGACGCCTTCAAGCAAACCATCCGCCAAAGACTCGCATGACAGGACGGCTCGCATGACCAATCGGTTACAAGACAAGGTAGCGCTGATCATCGGCAGTGCCCGCGGCATCGGCAAGGGCATCGCGCTACGCTTTGCCGAGGAAGGCGCGAGGCTGGTGCTCGCCGACACCGAGGTCGAGGCCGGGCAAGCCACCGCTGGCGAGTTGGGCGTCCCCTTCATCCGCACCGACATCTCGCAAATGAGCGACGCCGAGGCCGCCGTGGCGCTGGCGCTCAAACTCCATGGCCGCCTCGACGTCATCGTGCAGAATGCCGGCATCTATCCCTGGCAGCTGATCGAAAACACCAGCGGCGACGACTGGGACCGCGTCATGGCGGTCAATCTGCGCGGCACCTTCAATGCCAGCCGCGCGGCCCTGGTGCCGATGAAGGCGCAAGGCTTCGGCCGCATGCTCTACACCTCGTCCATTACCGGCCCGCATGTCACCAGCCCGGGCCATGGCCACTATTCGGCCAGCAAGGCCGGCATCAACGGCTTCATCCGCGCCGCCGCACTGGAATTCTCCGGCTACGGCATCACCGTCAACGGCGTCGAGCCCGGCAACATCCTGACCGAAGCCATCGAGCTGCATCGCGGCGCGGCTTACATCAAGAACATGGAGGACTCCATTCCGCTCGGCCGCCTCGGCAGCCCACGCGACGTCGCCAACGCCTTCCTGTTCCTCGCCTCCGACGATGCCAGCTACATCACCGGCACGACCATTGTCGTCGATGGCGGGCAGTTGCTGCCGGAGGGCAATGATTTTCGACTGTTGCCACCGTGAGTGCAGCACGAACCAGACGACTCGGTTCCGTGTCTGGGAACAGTTTGAATGGACTATGGAATGGTGGGCGATGACGGGCTCGAACCGCCGACATCTTCGGTGTAAACGAAGCGCTCACTCCCTAGAGGTCTTATCATTCAGTGATATTAACCTCGTAAAATCAAAGACATAGCTCTACCCCTCTTTAGCCAAAAGCTGACGGATCGCTTGCTGTCACAGCACAGTCACACCGGAGCTAAAAATGGCTACTCTTCGCAAGCGTAACGGCAGATGGCAGGTCCAAGTCAGACGTCAAGGTTTTCCCATCCAATCCCGTTCATTCCTCTCAAAGGCTGATGCCAACGAATGGGCCAGGACGATTGAGCGTCAACACGACAGACAGGAGCTAGGTCCCGACCGAAAAGCCTTGAAGGCGATGACCCTTGCTTATCTTGTTACCCGATACAGGGATGAAGTCGTCCCCAAAAAGCGAGGGTCGGCAGTCGAGACGATCCTCATGAACCGCTTCCTCCGCTACCCGATCTGCCAGAAGACCCTGAACGACCTAACCACGGCTGACTTTGCTGCCTACAGGGATCAGCGGTTGAGCGAACCCAAGCACCGATCAGACAAGCCGGTAACCCCCAAATCGTTGAAGCGTGAGCTTTCTCCCCTCTCCCACATGTTCCGCCATGCTGTCGTTGAATGGGAAATCCCTGTCAGGAACCCCCTCGACGGATTGAAGCTCAAGGTGACCGATAACAAGCGGGAGCGGAGGCTCTTGGCTGGTGAACTCGACAGGCTCTTAGAGGCGACGAAGAAAGGGAGGAACAAGCTGGTCGCTCCTATCATTCTGTTCGCCCTAGAGACAGCCATGAGGCGCGGCGAGATACTATCGATCCAGTTCCGCCACGTCGATTTGGGACGCCTCTCCTTGGTCATCCCTGAGTCAAAGTCAGGCTATTCGAGGGTCATCCCGTTGACAGCAAGGGCGGTTGCGATCTTGGAGGCTTTGCGGACAGAAGATGCCAAACCTACGGACCTCGCTTTTCCTATCACGGCGATTGCTCTGAGGCTCCAATGGGACAGACTGACGGCACGGGCCGGGATCGACGGCTTGAATTTCCATGACCTTCGACACGAGGCCATTTCTAGGCTGTTCGAGCTAGGCCTGACGGTCCCGGAAGTCGCCTCGATATCGGGCCACAGGACTCTTGCCCAATTGATGAGGTACTCCCATGCCAGTCAGGAGGTCGTCAGAGCGAAACTCTACGCCGCGCAGTCGCCAGACAAGCTCATTGGGGTCAGGCATCCGCAAACCCTGATAGTTGAGACGACAAGCGTGTCGGAATCCACTGTGGAGCTAATCGACTGAAATACCTACGTTAATACCCCTTGGAGGTCTATCCTGAGTTACCTAGGCCCTTGCACCCGTCTTGGGCCTTTTGTTTGGGTCGTTTGAATTCTTGTGTTGGGAATACTGAGCGCATCTATCATCAATTCCTGCGCAGCCCTATTACGGCTGAGAGAATGATTCTGGTACCGAAGGTCCAACTATGAGCTTTGATCTGACGATCCCTCGAACGGACGGCAACCTGCTTCCTATAACTATTGAGGTCGGCGAAGTTCTGTTCGTTCTAGGTGCAAATGGTGTTGGAAAATCCAGCGCGATACAGATGTTCTATAAGAACAATTTTGCCAAAGCTCTAAGGATTTCCGCTCATCGACAAACTTGGTTCGCCACCAACACTAACACACTCTCTTCTCAAAATAAAAGAGACACAGAATCAAGCATGTTGAGTTCGGATCGCCAAGACAATGCGCGGTGGAGAGATGACTATGGAGCACATAGATCAACTGTGACGATTTACGATCTTCTTGATGCCGAGAATATCCGATCACGAGAGATTGCAGCAGCGGTGGATGCCAAAGACTTGGACCTAGCCATGAAATTATCTCAGAAAGAGGCTCCCCTTAAGAAGATAAACTACCTACTTAAATTTTCGAATATGCCAATTGATATTTCGGTGACTTCCGATGATCAGATAATGGCCAGCAAGAATGGGGGACCACTTTATAGCATAGCTGAGTTGTCGGATGGCGAACGGAATGCACTTTTGATTTCCGCCAACGTTCTGACTGCGAAAGCGGGAACCATACTGTTTATTGACGAGCCGGAACGCCACCTTCATCGGTCTATCATATCTCCCCTCTTGACGCTTCTATCAGCGGAACGTCCCGACTGCGCATTTGTGATTTCCACTCATGACGTTTCGCTTCCTCTCGACAACTCGACAGCAAGAACTCTACTCATCCGGGGGTGCACTTATTCCGGGTCGAGCGTTACCGGTTGGGACGCAGATTTGCTTCATTCAGATGCGATCATTGGAGATGAGTTGAAGCGCGATATCTTGGGTGGCCGAAGGAAATTGCTTTTCGTCGAGGGTGACGACGATACCAGTCTCGACAAGCCACTTTATAGCCTCGTCTTTCCCCAGGTTTCCGTCATAACGAAGCGGTCCTGCAGGGACGTAGAGCATGCGGTATCAGGGATTCGAGATGCCGCAGAACTGCACTGGGTCCAAGCCTTCGGAGTTGTGGACAACGATAGACGGACCGCCGAGAAAATCTCAGCTTTGAAGCGTAGAGGAGTTTACGCCTTAGCAGGCTGTTGAAAAAGGGGCTCGCGGTTGGGGTAGCTCCGTGATTCACTCATTTCGCGAGAATGCGGAGGGTGAATCGTGCGCGG